>JBHOTF010000037.1:0-24053 GCA_042584005.1 Bacteroidota bacterium | reverse complement strand
TTTGAATGTAAAAAATGTGGTAACCTGGAAAACATTAGACAGGGTACTTTAATGGAACATTCGAGCTTACTTCTTAAATACTGGTTTATAACAACATATCTGCTTTCTACTGAAAAGAAAACATTTTCGGCATCAGAACTACAAAAACAATTAGGCTGTCCTGAATATGAACCAATAGATGAAATGTTAGACATTTTGAATTTGCTTATCAGCGAAATTGATGATGAATATACTTTTGAAACCTTGCTTTTAGCTTGTGCAAAAAATCAAATTAAATCAAATTCATCTGCAATAGTGTAATTACTTTTTGTGGAGCACACCTGACAAATCTCAGCACCTTTTTTAAAACTTGAACCGCTTATCAGTTTGATTCAAAAATCCTGATTTCCGTTTTGATCAGGATTGAGAAAGATGGTCTTACCATTTAGGGACTTCTCTTACTTCATAGAGACCTATCTTGTTACATAGGGATTTATTTTTACTATCTGTACTGAATTATTTATTTTTAGCATAATTAAGTATTATTTTTATCTACTAAATATTTTATGTGAGTGGATAGGGCGAAGCCATATCCAGAACTCCTTCAGATCATTTTAAAATAGAATATTAGTAATTTTGCTAAAATTATATTGGATGCCACATCTAGAAAGTCGAAATATTTTTACCAGACCATATGGATTTTGGTTCTATCAAATTACTGGTTGGGGTTTGTATGCCTTTTATGATTTCTATATCAATATTTTCCCTGAAAAGAATTTCAGTCAGAGCTTTGATAGAATGTATTTTGTTTACTGGTTTACAAGCATATTATTTGCATTCTGCTTGACATTGGTGTTACGGACCATCTTTAAAAGCATATATCAGAAATTGAAAAATCCAGTTTTTCATATAATTTTTCTCCTAATAGTCACTTTATTGGCTTCCATCTTTTGGCAAATATTTTCAAACCTGATTGCCTTTTTAAAAATATTTGATTATCCAAGCATATTCAACGGTTCCAGAGAAATAAAAAGCTACTATGTCTTCGCCCGAATGTTCCTGTTAAGTTGGCCATTATTTGTTTGGAGCATCCTATATTTTCTAATTAAAAGCCGGCAAGACTTTTTTGCAGAAAAAGAGAAAGCAATCCAATCACAACTCCTGGCAAAAGATGCCCAATTGCAGGCACTCCGCTATCAGATTAATCCTCATTTTCTGTTCAACGCACTGGTTTCAATTCAGGGATTGATTACTCATAAAGCTAGTCTGGCTGATAAGATGATAGCAGAACTATCAGAATTTCTGAGGTATACGCTTCAATTTAATCACTCAGTTTTTGTTCCTTTCGGGCAGGAAATTGATATTATAGACAAATACCTATCAATTGAAAAAGTCCGTTTTGGTGATAAACTTACATTCAGATTAAGCATAACTCAAGAAGCCAGAAACCAGGTGATATTGTGTTTCTTACTTCAACCCTTAATTGAGAACTCCATAAAATATGGATTGCAATCTTGTCCTGAATCGGTGGTAATAATCCTTGAAACTGAAGTGATTGATAATTGGCTGAGTATCAAAATCAGAAACACAGGCTCCTTTATAGGAGATCAATACAAGGAAGGAACTGGAATATCAAATGTGAAAGAAAGGTTGAATAATGCTTATTCGGGCAAACATTCGTTTGAAATTGTATCCGATAATGGCTGGGTGGTTGTACACATAACGATTAATCAACAATAACAGAATGTATAAGGTAGTAATTATTGACGATGAACACTGGGCAAGAGTAACACTTCGAGATAAACTAAGAAATTATCCTGAAATAGAAATTGTTGGTGAAGCTGATAGTATCAGGGATGCCAAGGATAAACTGCAAAAATATAATCCAGATGTTATTTTCCTTGATATCCAGCTTACTGATGGCACAGGCTTTGATCTATTAAATTCATGTTCATATAAGGGTAAAGTTATATTCGTAACGGCATTTGATACCTTTGCAATTAGAGCTTTTAAAATCAATGCCCTTGATTACATTATGAAGCCAGTCTCTAAAAAGAGATTATCAGAAGCTATTGAAAGAATTAACTATCTTCCCACTCCTTTGTCAAAGGCAGATACCATGCTACTGAAGCCTGATGATCGTCTGATGGCAACAAAAAAAAGTGCCATACGTTTCATTAAAGTGGCTGACATTGTTTTGTTAAGTTCTACACAGGATTATACTAAAGTACATACTTCAGATCAGGGTGAATATCTTGTCACAAAAACAATGAATGAGTGGGAGAATCGTTTACCTGAAGAAATGTTTTGCAGAATCCACCGGTCATATATAATAAACTTCTACTTTATTGATCATGTGACAAGACTATCCTCAAACGCTGCTGAGGTATACCTGGTTGGATTTGATCAGCCCTTCAGGGTCAGTAGATCATATTTCTATAAACTCAAAGAAAAGTATAAGTAGATGATATTAACACCATATGTGGTGATTTTACCATTTGATGAATCAGTTTGGCAGAAATCATCCGGAGAGTGAAATTGAACATGAAGAATTGTGAGTAGAGTCAATTGAAGAGAATAAAAGAATAGTTTTTGTTATTTTATTTAACAATTTTAATGGAGAATCCAGATAAAACATTCCGTTGGTATGCAGTTTTTGTCAGAGGAATGTATGAAAAGAATGCACGACGATATGTAGAATCCCGTAATATAGTTTCCTACCTACCTCTAGAGCGGAAGCTGCATTATTGGTCTGATAGGAAAAAATGGATTGAGACTCCTCTATTTCCCAATTATCTTTTTGTGCATGTTGATAACCAAAAGTACTATCAGGTTCTGCAACATTCCTCGATATTAAAATATGTTTGTTCAGGTGGAAGGCCAGTCCCCATTCCTGAATACCAAATCAACGCAATAAAAAGTGTTTTAACTTCAGGTCTTGAGCATTTTGTGAGCAACAATTTATTTAATCGAGGAGATATGATCAGAATACAAGATGGTCCTCTTAAATCTCAGGAAGGTGAAGTGGTTTCATACTCTGGAAAAAGAAGATTATTAATTAGATTGGATCAAATCGGTTACTCTCTGCTTGTCAATCACTCAGCTAGATCTATTGTTCATGTTAATGTCAACAGCTGAACCAGATGCAAATATTTAAAACACAGGTAAAATCGAATAGATCAAGCCTAATTTGAAATGGATCTATCCTTCATGCTATTTATGAATAGTTGAATAATGCCTTCCAATAAATCTTAACTCATCTGTCTGATAATATGGTCTCTAAATGCCAGATCTATTGAATCTTAATCAGAAAATATTATTAATTAACTAATTGAAAAAATTATTATGAAATCTTTAGTCAAACTTCAAGTTGTAATTTTTATTATTATGACAATTGGGCAATCAATAACAATTGCACAGGAAGCAATTAATGAAAATGAACCATCAAAAGAATCAATTAAAGAATATATTGCCACATTATTTGGTGGAAGTGAAATCGAAACCTCATGGGCAATAGCTTTGGATGATGAGAATAATGTATACGTTGGGGGATATACATATTCAAGTGATTTCCCTTCGACAACTGGCACATATAACTCAACACATAAAGGGAAAGCTGACGTTTTTGTGTTGAAATTTGATAAGGATCTGACTACAATTCTGGCTTCTGTAATAATTGGTGGAAGCGAGGATGAGGTTGCATATTCCATACTTTATGACTCAAATGGATTCATTTATGTGGCCGGATATACCTGTTCCAGCGACTTCCCGGTTACTTCTTCTGCATATTCCAAAACCTATTCCGGTGGTGATGGAGATGCCTTTATTTTGAAAATGGATAAGAATTTAAGATCATTAGTAGCTTCAACATTTATTGGTGGCAGTGGAAATGAAGATGATTGGTTCAGCGCAGAGATTGTCCAGGATAATTATGGGAACATTTATATTGCTGGAAACACATCATCTACGGACTTTCCAACGACTCCGCAAGCATACTGCTCAACCTATAATGGTGGGGAAAAAGATGTTTTTATTGCGAAATTTGATTCAGATCTTAAATACTTACTTGCCTCAACCTTATTTGGTGGAACTGCTGGTGACATGATGAGCAGAAGCCTGAAGATTGACAAGCAAAAAGACAGGATTTGTATAGCGGGAACAACTTCTTCAAAGGATTTTCCAACTACAAAGAATGCTTATAGTAATCATATCACTGGTGGTGAACCTGATGGATTTATTTCCAAATTTACGACTGATCTTTCAGTATTAACATCATCAACAATTTTAGAAAAAGGATGGATTTATTGCCTATTTATCCATGAGAATGGAGATATTTACGTTGGAGGGCATGGTTCAAAAAAACTCCCGACAACTCCAAATGCTTATTATACAACATTTGACAAGCATTTTTGTCAGGGTTTTATATCCAGATTTAGCAATGATCTCTCAAAAATTAAGTCATCCACCCTTCTACCCGGAACTGGCAGACCATTTTCCGGAGGTGAGTGCACTCCAGGTAATATTGCTCAGGATTCTGATGGAAATATTATTTCTTCAGGTCAGATAACATCATTACCAAAAGATTTTCCTGCAACCCCAAACGCCTTTGACGAAACTCATAATGGTGTTGTTGATATATATATAATGAAAATGAATAAGGAACTTTCGGAGCTAAATTCATTATCATTTATTGGTGGAAGTAATAAAGAGTGGTGGGACAGGCTGGTTGTAGATAATGATGATAATTGTTATGTAACCAGTTACACTATATCGAAGGACTTTCCTACAACCACTGGTTCAGCTTTTGAGAGCATAAACGGGGACAATATTGACGGACTTGTATATAGATTGAATGAAGATTTTAAATCCGTCGCTTTTGATGAATTTCATGATGCAGCCAAAAGGGATAATTTGAAACGAGTCATTTCATTGTTGTCTAAAAATGGTGAACTCCTTGAAAAAACAGATAAATATAAAAGAACCCCTCTGCACTCTGCAGCCAGATTCGGAGCTTTATCGGTGTGTAAATATCTAATTGATCGGGGAGCTGATCTGAATGCAAAAGACGAATCCGGAAATACTGCTTTACACCTTGCAGTCATCCACTGTCACGAAAATGTTGCTGAAGTAATTGTTCAAGCAAATGCTGATTTAAACAGGATCAATTTTGATGGAGAATCAGCTTTGTTTTTGGCGAATGTCTTCGGAACAGTGAAAACTATGAGATTGCTGTTATCCAAAAATGGAGACAGCAATCTCAGGGACAAAGAAGGCAATACCCTCCTTCATTATTCAGCATTAAGTGGTAATATTGAAAAAGTTGAAGAAATATTTAAGCATAATCTGGATATCGAAGCCAGAAATAATACAGGGGACACTCCCTTATTATCTGCGGTTAAAAGGACAGGAAACCAATCCGTTATAGGGGCTCTCATTGAGAATGGTGCCAATATAGCTGCTGTCGATAAGGCAGGAAAAGGTGTGCTTCATCTGGCCCAAACCTCCAACATAGAGTTTTTACTTGAAAAAGAAGCTGAGATTAATCTCCAGGATAAGGACGGGAATACTCCCCTTCATAAGGAATGCTTTGATATAGTAACTTATAAGACCTTGTATCCTTTCACGAAGAGTCACATTATAATATATATAAAAGCGGGTGCTGATAGGAATATCAAAAACAAATTAGGAAAATCTCCCTTTGATATAGTTATGGAATCAGGAGTAAAAGAAGCTATTGAGCTTTTTACTAATTTATAGGCTCTAGCTTGCCTGGTCTCCAAAAATGGTTATATCTTTTGCGTTTTCGTTCGATTCGAATTGATAAAAAACTTCGAATACAACAATATCTTTTTGTGGAGCTGGCGGGAATCGAACCCGCGTCCAAACAGGAAACCAATATGATTTCTACATGTTTATTCTATTATTGGTTTTCGAATTAAAGCTGGGAACAGACACCCGACAAAAATCTTAGTTCCTTAAATTTCACCAGGATACCGGAACTTTATCCTGATTAGCCCGACTTTTTTGGTACCTCTTGATCAGTCACCGTTAGGCAAGGTTTCTGAGAGATAGCCTGTCCCGACTTCTAAAGCCGGGATAAAGCAAAACACTTATAAAGTGTTATGCTGCAAGCGCGTAATTAGTATCGCCAATTAAAGTTGCAACACAGTTTTACGAGTTAAATCACATTGCTCGACATGCTTACATACCAATTTATCCTGCTGTCAAATCCAGAGCAGCCCCAATAAAATGGACTGCAAAGGTAATAAAAACCCTTATAATAGCACCAGAATACCATTTCATGAATTCAGAATAGCGAACTAAGCTAAGCGATCTCAACGACTGTAAGGAGTTAATGTTGAATGTTGAATTTAGAAGTAAGTTAAAGCCTTGATTTAAGATTTAAGAAATAAGATATCAGATTTGAGATTTATTTTGAACTCAGAACTCTGAGTCCGGAACTGTTTTTGAACACATTAACCCAGACCTCAGACCCCACATGCAACTCAACCACTTAACCACTTAACAACTTAACCAATATACCACTTAACCATTTCTCATTCATACCGCAAAGAATCAGCAGGATTCATTCTTGCAGCTTTCACCGTTTGATAAAATATTGTTATTAAAGCCAGAAATAGAGAAATAATTCCCGCAAATACAAATACTTTCCAGTCGATATCAATTCTGTATTCAAAATTATTTAACCATTTATTTATGAAATACCAGCATGGAGGAACAGATAAAATGAATGCTATTAATACTAACCGGGAAACATTTTTAGAGAAAAGTAAGAATATACTACTAATACTGGCACCATTCACCTTACGGATTCCAATTTCTTTATTACGTTTCTCTGCAATAAAAATTGTAAGACCTAATAAACCTAATGAAGCAACAATAATAGCCAGAATAGTAAAAATTAACATTATTGTACCAGTACGATGTTCATCGACATAATCATTGTTAAATCTGTCTTCAATGAAAGAATAATCAAATGGTTCATCAGGTAATAACTCTTTCCACTTATTTTGAAACAGACTAACAATTTCTGATGTATTATCGCTTTCATATCTGAATAAACAGTATCCTCCAATTCCGCCAAGTCGCATTAATAAAGGACCTACTTTTGTATGTAATGATTCATAGTGAAAATCTTCAACTACTCCAATTACTCTATACCTTATTGAATCACTCGCGTATAATATTAAATAGTGTTCTAATGGATCTTCCCAGTCAAACTGCCTGGCAAGAGCCTCATTAATAATTATTGCTGATGAATCGGTTGGAAATTCAACTGAAAAATCCCTTCCGTCAATAATTTTCATTTTTAAAGTTTCAATATATCCTGTGTGAATGTACCATTGTTGAAAGGCAGTTGCTCTATCTCTATCTCCATCCGGACTCGCAGGCATCCGGTTTCTGTTACTTGGATGTACAGGGAGATATGAAGAAACCCCGGAACTTATAATTTGTGGATATTTAAGCATTTCCTCTATATAGACCTTTGACATATCATTAATGTGAAGTAGATACTCGTTATGTATACAAATAACATTCTCTTTATCAAAACCAATATTTGTTTTATTAATAAATTTAAGTTGTTGGAATAAGAATATACTTATGCTAACAAGAATAATAGTTGCCATGAATTGAATAACAACGAGTATATTCCTGAAGCTTCCGCTTCCCTTACCTGAAATAAAACTCCCTGCCAAAACTTTGATTGGTCTGAAAGAAGAAATATAAAATGAAGGATAACTTCCGGCTAATACTCCGGTAATTATCAATACAATAAATAATTTTATAAAAGTTGGAAAGCTTAAATAGTCAATTGATATATCTTTATCAGTAAGGTTGTTAAAGTAGGGGAGAGATATCTCAACAAGAATCATTGCAATAAAATAAGCAATAACTGTCATTACAAAAGCTTCAATCATGTGTTGCCTTAATATCTGAGTTTTTTTTGCACCTGAGACCTTCCTCATTCCTACCTCCATTGACCTTCTGACCGATCTGGCAGTTGACAGATTCATAAAGTTTATGCAGGCAATAATAAGTATGATTAAAGCAACAACAGAAAATAATTTAACATTTTTGTAATTAGAGTTAGTTTCAAATTCAGCAATTAAATCAGACTTTAAATGAATATCAGTTAATGCTTGCATTGAAAACGAGATTCTGTTATTCTCCATATATTCCTCAATTGTTCCACCTCTTAACAAGACAACGTAGGGGGCTATATATTTCTCCACCAGCTTAGCTGTTTTTGCACTGAATTCATCAGGATCAGAATCAGGCCGCAATTTTATGTAGGTCACGTAATTATTTGCACCCCAACTTTTCATATAAGGATCATCCCAGCTTTCCAGAGTAAATATTATATCAAAATGGAAATGTGAATTTTTTGGGATATCTTCATAAATACCGGTGATAGTATAATAATCAGTATCTCCTGTGATCATTATTTTTTCTCCAACCGCACTTTTATCAGCAAAGTATTTTTTTGCTCTGCTCTGACTGATTACAGCAGTCCGTGGTTTATTTAAAGCTTCATCCTTATTGCCTTCTAATAGGGCTATGTTGAAAAAATTGAAGAATGATGAATCTGCCCAAACAACATTCTCATCGTATTTTTTTTTATTCACTTCCAAAAGCTGATTACCAACTCTTCTAAACCTGCAGGCAGATATAACTTCCGGATAATCATCCAGAAGAGTTTCTGCCATAATTCCCGGAACCACTGCAAATTTCTTTTCAACATCATTTTCTAAAATACTTTCAGTTATCCTGTAGATTGATTTATAATCCTCATTAAACTTGTCATAATTCAACTCATCCTGCACCCATAGAAGAATTATAACAGTAGTGCCCATCCCAAGAGCTAAACCTAAAATATTCAGGAAAGAGAATATCTTATTTTTAAAGATATTTCTGAGAGCGGTAATTATATAGTTTCTTATCATATACAATGTATTTTTTAAAAATAGTATAATTATTCTAATGACAATTCAATTTATATAGCCAAAAGATGTGCCATATAGATTAAAGTTCATTAAATCAATCATTAACACAAATTATTATTATGTATTATGAATATTAGAGTTAAAAAATTTTACATTTTGAGTTAAAAATATTTACTTTTGGGAAATATTGTTGTAATTATGAATAAAAAATCTAAAGGAATTGTTCTGGTGGTTGATGATAACCAGGATGTCCTTAATGCTATAGAAATTCTTGCTGAAGAGGAATTTGATCGTTTAATTTGTATTGCCAGTCCTAATAGAATTATCTATTATCTTAAAAAATATCAGATAGATGTAGTTCTTCTCGATATGAATTTCTCTAAAACAGTAGAATCAGGAAAAGAAGGAATTTTCTGGTTAAAAAGAATACAGGAACAGGATAACAGTGTTGCTGTAGTTTTATTTACGGCTTTTGGAGATGTTAGTCTGTCAGTTAAAGCAATGAAGGACGGAGCTATTGATTTTGTGTTAAAACCATGGGACAATAATAAATTATTAGCAACACTAACATCTGCAGTAAAACTGGCAAGATCAAGAAGAGAAACAATAAAACTTAATAATGAAAAAAATATTCTTAATGAGGAACTGGATAAATTTCATCCACCTTTATCAGGGCAATCCATAGGTTTTAAAAAGCTTATTAAAACAATCAATAAAACTGCTCCTACGGAAGCTAACATATTAATAACAGGAGAGAATGGAACAGGTAAAAGTGTTATTGCCAGAGAAATACATCGAAAATCTTCAAGAAAAAACCATGTGTTTGTTACTGTAGATCTTGGTTCTATAAGTGAAAGTCTTTTTGAAAGTGAATTGTTTGGTCATGTAAAAGGTGCATTCACAGATGCTAAGTCGAATAGGATAGGGCGGATTGAATCAGCTTCAGGAGGTAGTCTTTTTCTGGATGAAATAGGAAATCTTTCTTCAAAAATGCAAATGAAATTATTGAATGTATTGCAGGAAAAAAAAATTACGCCTTTGGGGTCAAATGATAGTAAGCCTATTGACATCCGATTAATTACTGCAACAAATCGTAATTTGGAAGAGTTAATCGAAAATAATGAATTTCGTGAGGATCTTTATTACAGAATAAATACTATTAATATTGAAATTCCTCCTTTACGTAAAAGAGTGGGTGATATTGAGCCCATCACATCTTATTTTCTGGATAAATTCAAAAAAAAATATAACAGGCCGGAATTACAGATTAGCAAAGATTATATTAATACTCTGAAACAATATAATTGGCCTGGAAATGTCAGGGAGCTTGAACATTCTGTGGAAAAAAGTGTGATATTATGCGAGACTAATGTTTTAGAAAAAACCGACATATTTATTGATCGAAAAAAGACTCCGAGGCAAGGTTATTCAGGCAGTTTGGAAGAAATAGAAAAGCAGGCAATTATTGATGCATTGGAAAGGCATTATGGAAGTCAGATAAATGCTGCCAGAGAATTAAACATAACCAGACAAACCATTTATAATAAAATTAAAAAGTATGGTCTATAAAAAATATCATTTCCGGGTAGTTGTACGAATCCTGCTCATATTATCTACTTCAATGCTATTCTTTTATTTTTTTTGGAGAAGGGGTTATTTGCATATAAAACTGGGATTAGCGGTATTGATTATCTTCCAGACAACCGAAATTATTATTTTTCTTAACCGTATAAGACTGAAACTAATTCATTTTTTTGATACTATTAGAACCGGTGATTTTAGTTCAGTTTTTTCAGGTAAAGATAAGGTTGAGGAATTTTCGAACCTGAATGATCAGTTAAAAGAGCTATCTGACTTCATGCTTAAAGCTAAAATTGAGAATGAAAAGCAAAACCAGTATTATAAAGCTGTGATTGACCATGTTGCAACAGCTATTATTGTTTATACAACTGATGGATGTATTAAGTTTGCTAATTCTGCAGCATTTGATTTATTAGGATGTTCCAGATTAAAATCTCTGGTAGACCTTGATAGAATTAAACCTGGTTTTTCAGAATTTTTAAAGCAATTACAACCAGGACAACAGCAATTATCTGAAATTGTTATTAATAATGAACAATTGCAGATTGTTGCCAAATCTTCGGTTTATATTATATCAGAAGAAAAACTAATTTTAATTTCTTTACAAAATATATTACCTGAACTCGAAAGGAGAGAAACTCAAACCTGGCAGGATATGATGCGTATTCTAACACATGAAATCATGAATTCTGTTTCCCCAATCACTTCTCTGGCCGGATCACTTTCAAAATTAATTTATGGGAATCAAAATTCCATGAAGGAAATCTTATTGGAAAAAGACCGTAATAAAATAGATAAAGGTTTACAAACTATTCAAAAAAGAGGTGAAGGATTAATGGATTTTGTTCAAAAATACCGTAAGATTAATTTAATACCTGAACCTGATATTTCGACCTGTCAAATTGGAGATATCTTTAATGAAGTTATTATGCTTTTTGAAGAACAATTTCGTGTTGAAAAAATCAAGCTTAGGATGGAAATTAAACCTTCTGATTTAAAAATCAGGGCCGATAGAGAACAAATTGAACAAGTTCTTATTAATCTGATGAAGAACGCTTTCCAGTCTTTTAAGAATGCGGATATTAAAGAAATAAGTTTAAATGCTTTTGTAAATGAAGGGAATAAAATAATTATTAATGTTACAGATAGTGGCATTGGGATAAAGAAAGAACTTCTTGGAAAAATATTTATGCCTTTTTACTCAACAAAAGATGAAGGTGATGGAATTGGATTAAGTTTATCACGGCAAATTATGTTATTACATGGAGGAAGTATATCCGTTCAATCCCAGCCAGATAAAGGAAGTTGTTTTACTTTATGTTTTAATACAAACATGTAAGCAATCCACTCATAGTTCACTAATTTCAGGAAATATCAATTAAACAATTATGTATCATTTTAATGTACGGACAATCCGAAAATGCTACAAATTATACAGTCCTTAAATAAAGGAATTTTAGTAATAAGCAATGAATCAGCTAGTTGGAAATCTGGCATAATCATTGCCTTTTAATTGTCAAAATTGGAATTATTAGAAAACTTAAAAAAAAACTTATGAAAAAAACAACATTATTAATTTTAGCTCTGGGAATTGGGTTTATTCTTAAAGCCCAAACAAAAGAAGATACAATTGGTATTAAAGCTGCAGTAATGGACTATATTGAAGGATTTTATCAAGGCTCTGAAAAAAGAATGGATAATGCCCTTCATCCCGAATTGTCAAAAAGAATAATGAATCCCAGTAATGGTAAACTACAAAATATGAGCAAAGAAAGATTGGTCGAGATGACTGCCAACAAACCAGATGAAGAACCCACAAAAGGAAAAATGAAAGCTGATATTACGATATATGATATTACAAACGATAACGCCACAGTAAAGTGTGTTACCGACAAATTTGGATTTTTTGATTATTGCCATCTGGGCAAAGCAAAAGGGGAATGGAAAATTATTAATGTGCTCTGGGGCTATCCTAAGAAATAAGTTCTGTTAAATACCACTTAACCACTTAACCATTACACCAATACACCAATACACCAATACACCAATACACCAATACACCAATACACTAATACACCAACACACCAATACACCATTTACAAATTCAGAATAGCGAATGTTGAATGTTGAATTTAGAAGTAAGTTAAAGCCTTGAAAAATTAATTCATCATCCTCTTCAATTTATCAATTATCGAGGTTGAGACCCAGTAAACATCAAAATTGCCATTTCGGCCAGATTTGAAAAAAAGGTATTTGCCATCAGGAGTGATATATGGGCAATTGGCACCGTACAAATTAATTTCTTCGCCCATGTTTATTGCATCTGACCAACTACCATTATCCTTTCTAAAACTTATGTAAAGTTCTGAATACCGTTGGGGCTGGCCTTCCCGACTGAAAATGATGTAACTTTCATCAGGAGCGATAAATGGGGCAGTTTCACTAGATTCTGTATTTACAGGTTCTCCTATGTTCTCAGGAATAGTATACTTCCCGTTTTTTAGTGAGGAAAAATAAATATCACTACCGCCTTTACCACCGGCATCAGTCGAACCAAAATATATATTACCGCTCATGGAAGCAGATATCTGCCACCGGATGGTTTTTGAACTGACTTCCTCATTTAATAATACAGGCTCGGTCCAGCCTGTTTCGGTTTTATCAATATACCAATAATTTTCTCCATTTTCTGTATCTCCCGGTTTTACAGGTCTTTTCGACATAAAAAACATTCTATTACCATCAGGTGATACAAAGGGGACATCATATGTGTATTCCAGGTTATTCGAAATCAAGGCTTTGGATGGTTTTGTCCACTGATCATTTTCCCTAAACATATTAAATATCCTGAAATATCCTTCATGAACACTTATCTTGTTCTCTGTGGTCCAGTAGAATGTGTTCCCATCAGGAGAAAAACAAATATTACCGTGTTCTCCATCTGGTGTGGAAATAATTCCTAAAGCAAAAATTTCTGGGTTTTCACCAGGAGGAGTTTGCCCAAGATACTTGCCGTTTAATACAGGAAAATTCTGTTTGGTGGTATCGGCCTTATTTAACAACAATAATTGAATTATGTTTTTGTGCCCTCTTTCCACTGCAATATTATATGCGGATTTACCTGATATTATTCTGCTATTCAAATCCGCACCATTATTGATAAAACATTCCACAGCATCTTTTTTTCCGTTTAAACATGCGTAATGAATAGGCAGCCAGCCATACCTGTCAGTTTCCTTATAACTGAATCCTTTCTTAATCAATGTATTTATTATTTCAAATGATCCACCTTCAGCTGCATAATGCATTAGTGTTCCGCCATTATTGGTTCTGACATCCAAACTTGCTCCCTTATTGTATAAAACTTTAAACAGTCTGTCAAGTCCCTTGTCAACGGAGAACCTTAATAATAAATAACTTGTTTCATCCACTTCAGCTCCATTGTCCAACAGCAGATCAATTATTTCACGATGTCCATATTGTGCAGCCATGGCAAGAGGAGTAACCCAGCTGCCTTCCTGCTTTAAATTTATTTCAGCGCCTTTCTCAATTAATAATTTTGTGAGTTCGTAATTTCCCATCCTCCAGATACACATTAACAGGGGAGTGGCACCCCTGTATTCTTTAATATCAATCTTTGCACCATTATCAATCAAATATTTCATTATGTTTGGTTGATTATTCATTGCAGCCCAGTGTATTGGAGCAAAATCATCCTTATCCTGAGCATTTATATTTGCGCCCTCTTCAAGTAAAAGTTCAGCCAGACTGACTTTATCTTTCATTGCAGCATAATGCAAAGGCGTTTTAGAGTTTAAATCTTTTGCATCTATTTCTGCACCTTTCTCAATCAGGAAAGCGGCAATTTCAATATTATCACAATCAGAAGCCAAATGTAAAGCTGTCCGTGAATGATTATCTGTTGCATTTATTAATGCGGGATTCTTTTTAAGTATCCTGTCAAGCTTATTTTTATTTCCGTTTTTTACAGTATCATGAATGTTTTCTGATACTTCGCAGCTTATCGCTAAACATAAAGTAAAAATTATAAGGCTTTTTATTATTTTAGTTTCCATATTAATAACTTTCATTTTATTATTCTACTTTATCAAATATACTTGTATTCATAATATCTTTTCATCCATATTTACCAACCGGCTCAAATAATTGATGAACACAGCTAATTATTATTCAAACTGATATATCATTATTTTATGTTAATTAGTATATTTATCCATATGAATACTTATGAAATTCTGAGAAAAATAAAGAAAATACTTATTAGTAATACCGCCATTCATATTTACATCTGGATTGTATTAATAGTTATATTCAATTTTCGTAGTTATAAGCAATGGATATATATAATACATGATAGTATCATGTTAATTACGATTGCTGTTCCGGTTTATCTGAATTTTTATCTGCTTAATATATTCTTCAATAAACAGAAGTATTTATTATACCTTATTTCTTTAATAAGCATGGTAATGATATGGGGATTGTTATTACATTACCTTATTTTATTTGTAATCAATATTCAGAATAATTTATCTGAATATTGGTTGCTAAGCTTTATAATTATTGTTATTTCTGTTGCTTTTAAATATGCAAGAATTGGCTATATGCAGCGAATAGAATTCCAGGAACTTAAATCAGTTCAACTTCAAACTGAGCTTAGTTTTTTGAAAGCTCAAATGAATCCGCATTTTCTTTTTAATACTTTAAATAATCTCTATGGACTGTCTAAAAGACGGGATAAAGGAACGGCAGATGGGATAGCTCAACTCTCTCATCTTATGCGCTATATAATTTATGAAAGTAATGTAGATAAAATATTATTGAAAAAAGAGATCGAGCAGATCAAAAGATTAATTGAACTTCAGAAATTAAGATTTTCCGAAGATGATGATATTACAATTAATTTAAATATTGATGGAGATCCTGAAAAAACTCAGATTCCTCCACTGATTCTTTTACCATTTGTTGAAAACGCTTTTAAGCATGGCATAAGTTTAGTGAAGAATTCATTTATAAAAATAAACCTGAGAATTAGTGAAACATCAATAAAATTTTCAGTATTAAACAGTATTCCGGTAAGGATGAAACCTATGGAAGAACCTGATTCAGGATTAGGATTAAAAAATGTAAAGAGAAGGCTGGATTTATTATACCCCGATTTGCATGAACTGATAATAGAAAGCGATAATTCAACTTTTAGTATAAATCTTTTACTTCAGAATTAATATATGGCTGATATGATTAATTGTATTGTTATTGATGATGAACCTGTTGCAATTGAAATACTGAGAGATTATATTCAAAAGACTCCCTTTCTGGAATTACTGAATTCTTTTAGGAATCCTCTCAAAGCACTCGAATATCTTAAAGAACATAAAGTAGATTTGATATTTCTTGATATTAATATGCCTGATTTATCAGGAATCCAATTTCTGGAATCACTTATTCATCACCCATTGATAATTTTTACTACAGCATATTCACAGTATGCTGTAGAAAGTTATGAATATGATGCAATTGATTATCTTCTAAAACCAATAGAATTTGTACGATTTATAAAAGCTGCTAACCGGGCTCTGGAACATTTAAAGCTAAAAGCAAAAGAATCGTATACAGATATTAGATCAACAGAAAATAATACAAAAGGAAAAGATGATCTTATACTTATTAAAAGCGGAACACACCTGCATAAAATCCGGCTAACAGAAATATTATATATTCAGGGGGCAGGCAATTATGTTATTTATTTTACAGCGGAAAAGAAGATAATGTCGCTAATGAGTATGAACGAGACAATAAATAAGCTTCAATCAGACGTATTTATAAGAATACATAAGTCATATATAATAAATACTGACCATGTTGAAGTTATTGAAAAAGAGCAGGTAAAGATCAATAATAAATTTATACCTATCGGTGAAACATACAGAAATGGATTTCTTAATAAAATGAGTTATAAATGAAATTTTATATATAATATTCAATAAAATCTAAATAATACAATTATGAAAGTACAAAGATTATTCTTTTTGACACTTTTTGTTTCTATTACATCAGCTGCTTGCTTTCCACAGGAAAATTCCAGTTTTGGGCAGGATAATTCTGTTTATAAAAAAGAACACAAAAGTACAGAAGAATGGGAAAAAAGAGTTAATAAGCGTCAACAACCATCTGTAGTGATGGATACAATTGGTGTAAAGCCAGGCATGGTAATTGGCGAAATAGGTGCTGGCCGTGGGCGATATACAGTACATCTGGCAGATAGGGTAGGATCTAAAGGTAAAATTTATGCCAATGATATTGACAAGGGAGGTTTAAATTACATTAAGGATAGGTGTGAGGCGAATAATATTAATAATATTGAAATAATACTTGGAGAAATGAATGATCCATGTTTCCCGGAAAATTCATTGGATATGGCCTTTATGGTATGGGTTTATCACGGTATTTATGATCCGGTTCCACTGCTTAAAAAACTTAAAAAAAGTTTAAAGCCTGGAGCATTACTTATTATGCTAGAGCCTGTTGATGAAGAAATAGAAGAAGAAGGCGGACATCAATTTGGAGATAACCCAACTCTCCCAAAAATGAAGGAGAGAGCCATAAAAGAAGGAGGAAAAGCTGGTTATGAGTTAATTAAGGTTGATGACTTTCTTGAAATGGATAGAATATATTATCTTAGAGTAAAGTGATTTAGTTCCGAATCCCGGGTTAATTAATCAAAAATATATAGGATGAAAAGCAAATCCGTTAACCCGGTTATACTCAAGTGCAGGGGCAGGAACTTTAAGCACATTTACAACACTGAACAGGCTTTTCAAAAATTTACTTTTTGTTTTTATTTTGGTTAAATCCAGATCGATTGAAAATACATACTGCCTGTATCTTTCCATGTGCGGTATTATATTCCCTCTATAATATGATGGATTGCTGAACTCTGCAAGCATACCATTTGCACTATACCCAAAAGCAAAATTTAGCCATTCAGGTATTTTCGAATGAGGAAATATACCTTTCAGATTACACGACAACCAATAGGTTTGTGCATTATAGTCGTGAAAAAAACTTGAAAACTCATTTTTGCCCAGATAATATGGATGATATTTTGGATAACCGGATGGAGAGTAGGAAAATTTCATTTTTACTATTTGCTCCTGCAGAAATGCTTGCTGAAGGCAAAAGAGTGCAGTGCCGGCAGAGTTGGCTATTATATCACCAGCTGAAAACCCATATCCCTCATAAAGCCCGTCAAAAATCTCAATAGGAGTTTGCATAAGTACACTTAATAATCCTGCATATAAAATAGATTTTTTGTTAGTTAACCCTGACCACCTGAATGTATTGTATGCAATTTTACTCTCCTGATATGCAAAGTAAACATGGCTTGATTTATCCATCTGAAGCCAGCCATCATTATCATTATAAAAATGAAACGGAACAGATTCATGATCTTTATACCATTGAAATTGCAAATATGATAAACCTGAAATATAAAATGCCGATTCAGAAATAAGAACCGTTCTCAGCCTTTTTTTAATCAATGTATCGGGGAAAGTGGTTTTAAAATATTGTTGCCCTTTTAATGAATTTGATAATAGTATAACACAAATAGTAAAAATGAATATTTTTAATATTGACCTTTTCATTTAATAATACAAATATTATGATGAAAGTAGTAAAATACACAGACTAATACCAAATGAAATATCAAATTCCGGTTTTCAAGTTTCATCAATCTTTTGTATTTTGTAAGTCTAATAATTTAATATTTCATAAATGGCAAATAAACTTTCAAGAAGGAAATTCGTTAAGAATTCAGCAAAAGGAGCTGCATTTATTGGTTTAGGCGGGTATAATCTATTGATACAGGGATGTTCCAAATCTGCAGAATATGATCTGCTAATTACAGGAGGTATAGTTTACGACGGAATGGGAAGTGAAGGAAGAGAGGTGGATATAGCAGTTAAAGGAGATAAGATTATTCATATCGGAGAAAAAATGAACCAGAAAAGAGCAAGTATTATTGTAAATGCAAAGGGATTAGCTGTTTCTCCGGGATTTATAGATGCACATACTCACACTGATATTGGACTTCTTGTAAATCCAAAGGCAGAATCATATATACGGCAGGGAATTACAACTGATATTAGTGGAAATTGCGGTTCTTCTCCTTTTCCAGTATCAGATGCCAGCTATGAAGAAGAAGCTCCTGTGCTGAAGGAAAAATATGGCATTGATATGGATTGGAGAGATATTAAAGGATTTTTTAATAGAATTGAAGAAAAAGGATCAGCCCTTAATTATGCATCACTGGTTGGGCAGGGAGACATAAGAGGTAAGGTGGTTGGTTTGAACGACCAGGAGCCTACTGCTGAAGAAATAATAGAAATGAGGCAACTGGTAGCTGAAAATATGAGTGATGGTGCTCTTGGCCTGTCAACAGGACTGGAATATCCCCCGGGAAGTTATGCCAAAACAGATGAATTGATTGAGTTATGTAGTGAAGTAGCCAGATTTAATGGAGTTTATGCAACACATGTGAGAAATGAAGCTGATGGGCTTTTGGAGTCTATCGATGAGGCAATTACAATTGCCCGGAAAACCGGAGTGAGTTTGCAGATATCTCATTTAAAAGTTGCATGTCCTAAGAATTGGGGTAATATTGAAAAGCTAATCTCAAAAATTGAAAATGCAAAAAATGAAGGAATAAATATTTTAGCCGATCGTTATCCATATACTGCCGGGTCGGCAGGATTAAGCTATTTTTTTCCACTTTGGGCACAACAGGGTACAACTTCAGAGTATATGAACAGATTAAAAAATTCTGAACTTGATAATAGAATAAGGACTTTTGTTGACGAAAATGTAAAAAGAACAGGCAGCTGGGATAAGGTTATTATTAGTGATATTTTTACTGATAAGAATAAATATCTGGAAGGAAGGTCAATTCTTGAATCTGCAACTGCAGCTGGAAAAAAACCATACGATTTTATGCGCGACCTGATTATTGAGGAGGAAAACAGGGTAGGGATGGTAGCTTTTATGATGAGCGAAGAGAATCTAAAAAGAATACTTAACCATCCTTTGGTTGTTTTAGGATCTGATGGGAATGCTGTTGCTCCATATGGACTTCTTTTTGAAGGGAAACCACATCCAAGGTATTACGGTAGTTTCCCGCGGGTATTAGGGAAATATGTTAGAGAAGAGAAAATTTTTAAACTTGAAGAAGCGATTAATAAGATGACCTTTAAAACAGCAGAAAAATTTGGTTTGAAAAAGCGTGGGCAGATATTAGAAGGTTGTTATGCCGATTTTGTTGTTTTTGATCCTGACAAAATTATTGATAAGGCAAGCTGGGAAAATCCTCATCAATACTCAACAGGTATCGATTATGTTATTGTAAACGGTAAAATAGTGATAAAGGAAGGTGATCAGACAGGAGAATTACCGGGCAAAGTGTTAAGAAAAGGAATTATGTAATTCTCAATAGAAATTGATCAGGTTTTACGATTTGCCTTTTCTAGTTTTAGATTAGCAAAATATTTTTTTGAGGCTTTTATTACTTTTGGCGATAATAATACAGCTGAAATTATTGTCGGAATAGCCATCATGGCATATGTTCCATCGATCAATCCAATTACTACTTCCAGAGAACTAACAGCACCAATAGGTATTATAATAACATAAAAAATGTAGTAAATTATTTTGTATTTTGCCCCGAAAATAAATGAGAAACATTTTGCCCCATAATATGGAAATGCAAACATAGTAGTGACCGAGAATATTGTAACACAGGCGATTAGTATATACTGTCCAATCCCGGGAATACCTTCAGAAAAGGCCATGGCTGTTAAAGTAACACCATCAACATCTGTGCTATGCCAAACACCAGTGATAATAATTGCAAGGGCAGTCATTGTACAAACTATAACAGTATCGATAATCGGTTCTACCATTGCAACCAGTCCTTCCCTGATAGGCTCACTGGTCTTAGCTGCTCCATGAGCCATTGGAGCTGTTCCAATTCCTGCTTCATTAGAAAAAGCAGCTCTTCTTACGCCAACAATAATTATTGAGCCGAGAGCTCCACCCAGAACTGCATTACCTGAGAAGGCATCTGTAAATATTAATTTAAAACTAGGTAATACCTCACTCATGTTAGAGAAAATTATAAACAATACTGAAATGATATATAAAACAACCATACCCGGAACCAGAAAACCTGCTACTTTTCCAATTCTTTTAATACCACCAAAAATTACAAGTATTACAAGAACTGTAAAACTCAGTCCAATAATTAGGTTGGGTAAAAAACCAGCACTTATTCCATTTGGAACAAGAATTATGTCACTTATTGCCTGAGTAATCTGGTTGGCCTGAAAGATAGGTGTAACACCAATCATTCCCATCAAACAAAAGAATACTGCAAGAAATTTCCAGTTTTTCCCCAGCCCATGCAAAATAACATACATGGGGCCTCCCTGAAGCTTACCCTCTGAGTCTGTCCCACGATACATTACTGAAAGCGAACATGTGAAAAATTTTGTTGACACTCCTATTAGGGCACTTATCCACATCCAGAAAATTGCTCCGGGGCCACCCATGGTCATAGCAACAGCAACACCACTAACATTTCCCATTCCTACTGTAGCAGCAAGAGCAGTTGAAACGGCCTGATAATGACTTATCTGACCCGGTTCATCAGGATTATCATACCTTCCTAATAATACTTTGATTGCATGCCCAAAATATCTTATTGGAGTTAAGCGTGAATAGACAAGAAAATATATACCTCCACCCATGAGCAGAATTAATAAAGGCATTCCCCAGGCTGCGTCACCAAAATCAATAAAGAGTTTTCCGATTTTTGACATTTATTAGCTTTTTGAAATTCAAAAGGCTAAGATAAATAAATACTGGATATATACACTATTCATGCCTTAATGCTTCTGCAGGATTTGAATTGGCTGCTTTTATTGATTGATAGCTTATAGTTAATAAAGCAATGGTCAGGGTGAAAACTGAAATAATAATTAGATATATAAAGAAAATACCATAATTGAAATTAAACCGGAAAGTAAACTTATTTAGCCAGTCTGTTACAATAAAATATGATGGTATTGCAATAATAGTAGCAATCCCCATTAAGATTAAGGTTTCACGATAAAGTAGTAAAACAATTTCACTTACAGACGACCCAAGGGTTTTCCTGATACCTATTTCACTTAGTCTTTGGCTTGTTGAAAATAATATTAGTCCAAATAGGCCAAGACAGGAAATAAAAATTGAGAATATTGAAAAAACTATTAATATTTTACTTGTTTGCTTTTCGGGTTTAAATATTTTATCAAATTCATTTTCAAGCCAGAAATATTCACAGGGATATCCGGGAACAAAATCGTTCCATGTTTGTTCAAGATATTCAATTGTTTTCTGATTATTACCTTCCTGTAATTTCATACAAAGATATCCACCATAATTTCCTCTCATAAAATGAAATATTACAGGATTAATTTCATTATTCATAGATTCAAAATGGAAATCTTTAACAACACCTATTATTGGCATATACCGTATTTCACCGTTATTACCCGGAAACATAAATCTTGATTCCAGAGGATTTTCCAATTCAAGAGATCTTGCTGTTGATTCATTTATAACCGCAGCAAAAGAATCTGTTGGGAAATCTTTTGAAAAAAATCTACCCTCAGCCATTTCCATTTCTAAAACATCAGCAAATTCATAGCCTGCAGCGGTTTGCATCAAAAGATATATGTCATTAAAAGTTTTTCCCTCAAGGAAATGGGCATTATTACTAAATATTGTTCCAGGGAGGTGTCTTGAATTGCTAACATTTATAATATTTGGTTGTTTTAATAATTCATGTTTAAAAGCTTCCATCTGGTTTCCCAGTTTATCCATCCTGCTTAGTACAAGAACATCCTCTTTCTCAAATCCCAGATCCTTATTCTGCATAAATTTTAACTGGTTGAATACTACAAGTGTTCCTAATAAAATAATTATTGTTATAACAAACTGTATAACAACCAGTACATGTCGCATTTTACCACTTCTCCCGCCAGATTGAATTTTACCTTTTAATACCTTTATTGGCCTGAATGAGGCAAGGACAAAAGCAGGATAAATACCAGATAATATTCCAACAAAAAGTGCAAGAATTACCAGTGTAAGTATTAGATATATGCTTCCAAATGGATTAAAACTTAAAGAGGTTTCAATAAGATTATTGAAGTTAGAAATTAGTAATTTTACAATAGTTACAGCCAGTATTAAAGATATAAAACTTAATACTATCGATTCGGTTAAAAATTGATATATCAAATGAATGCGTTTTGATCCAACAACTTTTCTTATTCCAACTTCACGTGCTCTTCTTGTAGATCTGGCAGTAGAAAGGTTCATGAAATTAATACAAGCAACAACGAGTATAAGAAGTGCGATTACAGAAAAAACATAAACATAAGTTTTATTTCCACCCTGCTCAATTTCATACTGAGGTTTGGGATTTAGGTGAATATCTTCAATATTCTGGATATTATAACCGAAAGTATTTCCCTGCTCAAGAAACTGTTCTAAACTTATTCCTAAAATTTGATTTATTTCAGGCCCTGCATATTTTTCAACAAGTCCGTTTATTTTTTCAGGAAGTGCATTTACATTAGTATTGGGGAAGAGTTTTATGTATGTGTAAAGATTATGACTTAACCAACTTTCATTACGGCTTTGACCAAGAGTAACCAAAGATCCTATCATATTAAAATGAAAATGGGAATTTGGAGGACAATCTTCAATAACAGCAGTAACCTCTACCAGAGTTGTGTCATTTTCGACCTGCATACTTTTCCCAATAGGATCTTCATCTCCAAAATATTTTTTAGCATAATTCTCTGTCAGGATAATACTGAAAGGATTATCTAAAGCTGTTTCCGGATTCCCTTTTAATATTTTGAAAGAAAATACTTCAAAAAATGTAGAGTCAGCGAACATTAATTCTTCTGCAGGTTCGAAAAATTTTGTGTCACCGTATTTAAATAATCTCCCACCTTCCCAATAAATTCTTGTAACACCAGATATCTCGGGGTACTCATTTTTTAAAGCTTCGTGCATTGGTGAAGCTGTCACTGCCATATCCAGATCATTTCCGAGCATTTTCCCTTTTACACCAACTCTGTATATAAGTTCAGAATCTTCATGAAAACTATCATAAGTTATTTCGTTATAAATGTATATTGAAATAAAAAGTGTACAGACCAGTCCAAATGTCAATCCCAGGATATTTATTAAGCTGTATCCTTTATATTTTAATAAATTTCTGATAGCAGTTTTGAAATAATTCTTTATCATGATAATGGGGTTTTGATTTTATTTAAATTCCTTTATAATCTGAGGTATATTATTGAAACGATTAAGCTGTTTAATTGTTACAAACAAAGATATTAATATTAGCATATAAAAAATATAAAAATCGGCTAATTAAGAATATTC
>JBHOTF010000036.1:0-24438 GCA_042584005.1 Bacteroidota bacterium | reverse complement strand
CGGATATAAAAGAGTTTTCCATATACCTGAAAGACAAGGTTATACTTAAATATTCTGCCAACAATGAGAAGCTATTTAATAAGAAAAACTATAAAAATTACACACAATATCCCGAGGTAGAATTTTCAGCATTACTTACAGGTTTATATCGATATGCAAAACATTATACAAAAAAGGCGCTTGGCAATACTTCAATCAAAACAATTGATGAGTTCGGATTTCTGGCAAGCCTTATTAAAGAAAAAAGTCTTTTAAAGCATGAGCTTATTAACATGCACTTATTGGAAATTTCAACAGGAAGTGAAATACTAAAAAGATTAATTAAAAGTGATCTGATTTATGAATATCCTGACAGTCAGGATAAACGTGCAAAAAAGGTTTCACTTACTGAAAAAGGGAAAAATGAAATAATGAAAGCATTTGAAAACATGCATAAGGTATCTGAAATTATTATTGGAGAATTGAATGACAAAGAACTTGGTGAAGCACTATCAGTTTTTAATAAATTAAACTATTTTCACAAGCATATTCATGAAAACGACAGAAATACCTCACTTGAAAAATTGCACACAAAATATATTAAAGGAGAAAAATAAAAATATGAAAAAAACTATCATTATTATTTTGTTGATATTAACTTATCTGGGGGCATATACTCAAAACAATATTCCTGACAATCAATTAAGCAAAAAAGAGCTGGAACAGGGATGGAAGCTGCTTTGGGATGGTGAAAGCGCAAAGGGCTGGAGGGGAGCAAGGCTTGAGCATTTTCCTGAAACAGGCTGGTCAATAAAAAATGGAATTCTTACAGTTGCAAAAAGTGATGGTGCTGAATCAGAAAATGGTGGGGATATTGTAACAATAAAGAAATACAAAAATTTTATTCTTGATGTTGATTTTCTTTTTGCAGAGGGAGCTAACTCCGGAATTAAATATTTTGTTGATCCCGAACTTAACCAGGGACCAGGATCATCAATTGGCTGTGAATTTCAAATTCTTGATGATGAAGTACACCCGGATGCCAGGATGGGAGTAGACGGTAATCGGACCCTTGCTTCACTTTATGATTTAATACCTGCGGATGCCAGGTTCTATTCTCAGCAGGAATTACCAAAAAAAGTCAACAAGAATTCATGGAACAGGGCCAGAATTATTGTAATGGATAATTATGTTGAACATCACCTAAATGGTGAAAAAGTGCTTGAATACGAAAGGGGTACTCAACAGTGGAGGGCATTAGTGGCATACAGCAAGTACAAAGAATGGCCAAAATTCGGTGAAGCACAGGAGGGTCATATTCTGCTTCAGGATCATGGTGATATGGTTTCATTTAAAAATATTAAAATAAAGGAATTACAATAATTTATCCTGAATAAGGAAAAAGTGTCAATGTTATTGTGAAATTCGAAAATAGATGTTACTTTTGCCGGACAAAATTCCTCATTAGCTCAGTTGGTTAGAGCATCTGACTGTTAATCAGAGGGTCCTTAGTTCGAGTCTAAGATGAGGAGCTGGTCAAAAAAAGGAGCACATCTGTGCTCCTTTTTTAGCTCTTGGCTGTTGGCTATTAGCTATTAGAGCGTCCCTTAAACGTCCATTTTGAAACCTTCCTTATTTCCTATATATTTATAAATGATTTTGTTGCGGTGGGGTAACAGCTGATAACTGTATTAATCAACCAAAAACATTAATCTTAACAAATCTTGACAAAACCTTAATAAAACATCATACATAAAAGAAAATAATCCTACACATTGGGCATAATTGTATCAGGGATTAAATGAAAATAACAAACTTAAAAATAAAATACCGACGACGTCTGCTGCTTTACTCTCTGGTGATACTTCTTCCAGGGACCTTTCTCAGTATTCTTGCTTATCGTGGAATAAGGGAGAATAATATAGTTGCTCAATGGATAAGTGATAATAATCTGGCAAGAAAGGGGGTTTATTTCACAGCAAGTATTGAAGATTCAATCGATATGTACCTGGATGCTTTCATCAGGAGTGATATAATCCAGGATGGTAATTCTATAAGCCTTAAACCAGATAGCAGAGCACATCAATTCATAAATAATGGGGTTGTATTGTCTGTTGCAATCCAGGAAACTGACAGCCTGGTAAAATTGCTTGATCAATCCACCCTGATCCCGCCGGATAGATTCTTGGAAGAAATAGATCGTATTTACAAAAATGTAACTACCGATGTGGGCCAACCGGGTAGATCAAAGCCCGCCTTTTTTTCATATTTTGAAGATTCACTTTCTGTTTTACTCGTTAGCAAACTTAATCGACGATATAATGTGTCATTGCTTCTTGACACCAGGGAGCTGCTTCACAGTAACATAGGAATACTTGAAGAAAAATGGGGTTTTCGTAACAGAATAGCCTGGCGCCTGCTGGATGAGCATGATAATGTTTTGTGGGAAGATTCTGTTTTTAACAGCAGGGCAGATTTCTTTACTATAAACCCAGACAAACTTGGAAGCTGGGCCCTGCAGCTTCAGGAGTTATCAAAAAAATCAGGGCAGCAATTTCTTTTCATTGGTTTTATTTTTGTTCTTTCAGCCATGGCCCTGGGAGTAATCCTAACATTTCGCTCTTTAGCAAAAAATTTCAGGCTGTCACAATTGAAATCTGATTTTGTTTCTAATGTGTCACATGAGCTAAGGAGCCCCCTGACATCAATTCGTATGATGAGTGAAAGACTGGCAAACCGCAGGGTAAAGGCCGAAGATCGTAAACAAGAATATTACAACTCTATGTTGGCACAAAGCGAGAGGCTTTCACATCTTGTGGAGAATATTCTCGATTTTTCAAGGATAGATGAAGGTAGAAAAGTTTACCATTTCAAATCATGCAATATAATAAATATAGCCAGGGAAGTAGTGGATTACATGCTTTTAAGGCATAAAGAGATTGGTGTTGAAATAGAACTTACTTACAGTGACGATTCCCCTTTTGCAGTTATTGATTACCAGAGCATACATCAGGTTTTTTACAATCTTATTGATAATGCAATTAAGTATTCCGGGGATATAAAAAAGATCGATGTAGTTTTGAGTCATGAAGTACAAATGACAAAAATATCTGTTAGGGATTACGGTATAGGAATATCTAAAAAGGAACAAAGACGAATATTTGACCGTTTTTACCGAATTGATGGAGCGGATACAAGTGAGATTAAAGGAAGTGGGATCGGTCTGTCTATTGTGAGCGAGATTATCAAAGCACATAATGGGAAAATCGAACTTGAAAGTGTATTGGGAAAGGGCAGTACTTTTACTGTTTATATACCTGTAAAACAAAAATAAGAGAAGATGCAAAAAATTCTAATAATTGAAGATGATCCTGATATCAGAATGGCATTAATCGATGATTTCGAGCAGGAAGGTTATGAGGTAGATATTGCTGAAACAGGAACTAAAGGACTTGAAAAAGGAGAAAATCTGGATTATGATGTCATTCTTTTAGATTTAATGCTTCCTGGAATAAGCGGAATTGAAATTTGCAAAGAATTGAGAAGAAGAGGTGTTGGTACTCCCATTATTATTGTCACAGCAAAAAGTCAGGATATTGATAAGGTAGTCGGGCTTGAAGTTGGTGCCGATGATTACGTTACAAAACCATTCAGCCTTCATGAATTACAAGCCCGGGTAAAAGCTGTATTGAGAAGATCTGGAAATATTTCATTTCAGAATGTCAAATCGGTGTTAACATCTGGTCCTTTTGTCCTGGATGCAGGTAAGAATATCCTGACCATAGATGGCAACCCTGTTCGTCTTACTACTATCGAGTTTGAGCTTTTCAGGTATTTGATGGAGAATAATCAGAAAGTTCTGCCTCGTGATGTGATCCTCGATGAGGTGTGGGGGAAGGAGATTTATGTCACCCCCAGAACCGTTGATACTCATATTGCCAACCTCAGGAAAAAAATCGGTGACGACCAGGCCAATTCCAGATGGATCATTGGGATCCGTGGGATTGGGTATAAGTTTGTTGGAGAATAATATATTACAAAATATGAAGTCATGAATAGCAAAAACATAGTTTGGATTTTCACTATAGCTTTAAGCATAATTGCCTGTAATCCAAAAAGACACCAGATGCCTATTACAACATCATCTAAAGAGGCCATGGAATTATTCATTAAAGGAAGAGAAATAGCTGAACCAATTAGAACACCAGAATCTGATTCCTTATTTAATCTGGCCATACAACTAGATCCCAAATTTGCACTGGCCCATTCATTTTTAACAACTAATACTGGACTTCACAAGGCAAAACAATTGATCAACCAGGTGAGTCCTGGTGAGGCATTATTAATTAAGGCATGGGATGCTTCTAATGCTGGAGATCTTATATGTCTAGAAATGATAGACAGTCTGGTTATCCTTTATCCAAAAGATAAACATTGTCTTTTTCATGCTGGCCTTATGTGGTATCATCAGGATGAAAAAAAAGCAATAAATTATTTTCGAAAAGCTATTAAACTAGATAAATATTATGCACCACCCAAAAAATTACTTGCTTACTTGTTGATGAATAATAATAAATTCATTGAAGCTGAAGATAATTTTCTATTGTTTCTTGAATTAAGGCCAAACTCTGCAGATGCAATGGATTCTTTTGGAGATCTTTTAGTTAAGATGGGCCGTGAGGATGAGGCTCTCATACAATTTCGAATGGCTCAAGAAACTGGCTCATCTATATCCAACAGAAAGATTGTATGGATTAATATTCGCAGAGCTGAATTTGAACTAGCCAGGAAATTCTGTGAAGATCTATTTGAGGATGCTGCGAGTTTTCGAGATAAAGAAACCGCACTGAATTTAATTGGGAGCATCCTTTTTATACAAGGGGATCTGTCAGGTGCATTAGATGTTATTGATCAATTGATAGAGCTTTTCAAAGACAAAGGTGATTTTTATAAGGTAGGATATTATACTCATATAAAGGGTTGGTATGCCATGCTTGGTGATCAACCAAATCAGGCCTTGACTTTTTTCTCCAAAGTTCCTGAAATTGCCAGAAGCAAAGAGATGGAGAATAATGAAAAATCAATATTGATTATGTATGCTTATGGCTGTCAGAGTATACTTCATGCACAAGAAGGAGATATTATTTTAGCCGGGAATTATCTGAATAAGGCCAGAACTATATTTGGAAATGTGGATAATACAGCCCAGGCTCAAAATTACATGAGAATATATGAAGCTATCTATGCAATGCATAAAGGTGATTATAAGCTTGCTATAACACATGCAAAAATACCGGCAGGCCTAAGATATGTTTTTGCTTATTATTACCTTGCCAGAGCATATGATCTTGATGGTAATAAAGAGCAAGCAATTCAGTATTATACAACCCTTATAAATAGTAATAATCCTACTGTAACAGGTCTATTTTATAACATAAGCAAAAAGCGACTTGAGCAATTAAGCCAATAAACAGAAATCACCATATACTTTCGAGAATACTCATCATGACAATTCTTAACAATACTTGACGAAATCTTCATAGTTTGCTTCCTGAGGGGTGTTAATTTAGTTTGCTGAATTAAAAACATTTATCTGACCAGTATGATAATCTCAATTTTATTTATACTAAAATCTTTAGCCATGAAAAAACTAATTTACATTCAAATTCTACTTTTTATAACAGCGAACATTTTACAGGCTCAATACGGAACCTGGGACACAACAAGAACACCTATGCCGATTGAAAAATGGGCCCAGGGTTCAGCTGTGGTTGATGGAAGAATATACCTCATCGGAGGTTTTAAAATGACAGATGAGAATGCCTGGAATAGCGGAGCTGTTTCTGGTATTGAAGTATACGATCCCGCCACAGATACCTGGGATACAACAAAAATAAACATGCCAACAGCCAGGGGATATTCAGCCACGGTAGCATTAAATAAAAAAGTATACGTTATTGGCGGAGATAATTTGACTTCAGGCTACGCTGCTGGAAACATCCTGGAAGTATATGACACAGAAACAGATACCTGGGATACAAATAGAGCCCTTATGCCAACTGCACGGATGGGTTGCAAAGCAGTAGTTTTGGAAAACAAGATTTACGTGGCCGGGGCATGGGATACTGATAGAGATAGAGCAGTAAGTTTTGAAGTTTATGATCCCATAACCGACCAATGGGAAGTACTGCCAGACATGCTTGAACCAGCTGGTGTTATGTCCATGGACACATTAAATGGGAAAATTTATATAACAGGTGGTTGTAAATTATCTTACGAGAACATACAAAAAACAATTCAGATATATGCCCCGGATACTAATTCCTGGCATATATCAGATGCAGAATTACCAGATGCATATTGGTCTCATGGTTCATGCGTATTAGGGGAAAGAATTTATATTTTCGGTGCAGAAGGCCCCCCTATGGGATTATATATGTATTCTGGATATCCAATTGTTTTGATGTTTGATACCGAAAATAATATATTATTTAAAGTGTCTGATTTACCTACCCCTCGTGCTTTTTCATCAGTGCATTTAATTGACGGGCAAGTTTATGTAATAGGAGGTATGGAAACAGAAATGGACCAAACCCACTATTTAAATGGATTACATACTGAGGTGGAGGTTTATACTCCAATAGTAAATCCTATATATGCCAAGGATGTTTTCTTAAACCAAAAATATGTTGATCCGGATAATGATTATTTATCTGTTAAAACAAACTTTGTAAACAAGCTGAATACTGATATTACAGCATTTGCAACTTTTAAAAGTACAGATGGCCTGGTAAATGATTCTGTTCTATTGTATGACGATGGATTACATGAGGATGTAAGTGCACAGGATGGGATATATGGGACATATATATCTGTTGATTCAGAGAATGATTTTATTTTGGGAATAAGCTCAATAAATGCAGGTAATGGTGATTATTTTATTCGTGAGGATATAGATCGTTTTACAAGTATTGGTCCTATAAAATTTGATGGATTTTTATATACTTCTGAAGATACTATCCCTAATCCAGGCGACAGGATCTCATTTAAACCAATTCTCAAAAATAGAGGAGAAATCATACCGGCTACTAATATTAATGCAAGGATTACATGCATTGATACTTTTGGGAGTATATCAGATAGAACAGTTTCTTTTGATGATATTGGTCCTGGTGAAACAATTATTGGTGCTAATCCTAAATCACTAACCATATCTGATAATTGTCCTGATAACACAGAAATAAAACTCAAAATTGATATTTCAAGTAATCTTAATTATTATTGGACTGATACAATAACAGTTCTTGTAAAACCTGCAATCGTTGGAATTAAAGAAAATGAAATTGTCTCGAAAATTAATCTTTACCCCAACCCAACAAACAGTATCATAAATATTACTGGTTTAACAAAACCGGCAGAAGTCAAGATATACTCAATTCAGGGCAAACTATTAAAAACAGAAACCCAGGTAGAAAACACAATTGACATTTCAGAACTACCAGCTGGAATTTATTTTCTTAAACTATTAATTGGGAATAATACTCAGGTTAAGAAAACTGTGATTAAAAAATAATGAAATATTTATCCATTTTCTTCTGATAGGTAAAAAAAGAAAATTAATTATTATTGCATCATTTTTGACTGAAAGCTATTTTGGGGTTTCAGTCAAAGTACATAACAACTTGGTTCCATTCCATGAAAGGAATACAAAATATACCAGTAATCCTTACCCAATAGGTCTTAGGTTATGCTCCAAGCCTGATACCATGCTCAATGAACAATGGTTCCAGGTCGCCCAGCAGCTTTAGATCTTGCTTAAAGTGGTTCGATATTTGACCACGAAGGGGAGCCAGAGAATGAAACACTTACCTTATAAAACTGGTAAGTGTTTTTTCGTTTACACAAGGAAGACGCAAGGTTAGATTTTGAAATACAAGGATTAACTTTGATATGAATATACTATCTCCTTTAGTTTAGCCTCTGTATATTTATTTCATTATAAACATGGGTAAAAAAAAGAAGAATGGGTGAACTTAAACTATCTCAAGATTCTAAGATCTCTGTTAAGTATTAGTTCCCATTCTTCTTGGCTGCTGCTAGGAACCAATTAGAATTATAGTTTTATAGAACTTTTAAAGGTATTAGTTCCAGACACCAATTGCCCTATAAAATTCAAGATAATGATATTTAAGGAATTTATTGGAATTGATCTGGCTAAAGAGAGTTTTGACGTCTGGATATATTCAAATGAAAAACACAAAAAATTTAGCAATGATCAGGAAGGTTTTGAAAATATGATCCAATGGATCACAAAGAAGAAGGAAAACTTACAATCTTATTTGCTATGTATGGAACACACTGGCATGTATGGTTATCCTTTGATGTTCTTTCTCTTTGATGCCAAAATCTCATTTACTATGATTAGTGGTTTACATCTTAAGCGTTCATTAGGTATTCAACGCGGCAAGAATGATAAAGTTGATGCTTCTCGGATTGCGGAATATGCATATTTGCATCGGGATAAAATTAAGCCTTTTTTTCTAGCCTCGTTAAAGTTGATTCGGCTTAAAGCCCTTTTGTCATGTCGTGTAAGATTGGTAAAATATAGAGCAGCGGAAAAATCAATTGTCAACCAGAATAAACGTTTTTTACCTGGTTTGAAACACGATGATATTCTTATTAAAACTTCTAATAAAGTTATTAAAGAGTGTAGTAATCATATTGATCGCATTGAGGAAGAGATGATGAAATTGATTGATTCTGAAGAAATCTTAGCTGATCAATACAAACTAGTCAAAAGTGTAAAGGGAGTAGGAATGGTTGCAACATTAATGATTATATGTCATACTAATGGATTTGCTTCATTTCCAAATTGGCGAAAATTTGCTTCATACAGTGGAACTGCACCCTTTGAGCATTCTTCTGGAACAAGTATTAGAGGTAGAACTAAAACAAGTCATTTGGCAAATAAAGCAATGAAAGCAATCCTTACAAGCGCTGCAATTGTAGCTATAAGGCATGATCCGGAAATAAAAAAATATTATCAATGCAAGATAAAAGATGGAAAAAACAAAATGCTTGTAATAAACAATGTTCGCAACAAGCTTATTAGTAGAATATTTGCAGTTGTTAAAAGAGGATCGCCATATGTGTCTTTGGCTAATTGGACTTGAAGAAAAATTATTTTATAAATATTTGCTTTTCTCTTAGAATACTTAACTTTTTGCTAATAAGTAGTCGGATATTGCTGAAGTTAAACACCATCAAAACCTTAACCAGTTGTAAAACATTAGATTATTATTGACTTTTGTAATAATATGCTGTAAGTTTATTTTTTAAAATCTAAGCAGGAGCATCTTTAAACCAATTTATCATGATTAAAAATTTTATAACTACTGCATTCAAGAATTTTTATAAGAATATATTTTATTCCGGTATTAATATTTTTGGACTTGCTCTGGGCATTACATGCTCAATCCTGATAATGATGTATATAACAGATGAGCTGGGATACGATAAACACCATAAAAAACATAAAAGAATATACAGGCTTGAAGCTGAGAAAACCTTATCTGGCAAAAATGATCAATATGCACTTACCTCCATATTTCTTGCTCCAACATTAAAGGATGAATACCCGGAAATAGAGAATTACTGTCGTTTGTGGGTGTATAAGGGGAAAGTATTTTTTAAGTATGAAAATAAAGTTTTTGGTGAATTCGGGATTGTTAATTGTGATTCCACAATTTTTGATGTTTTTACTTATGAATTTATTAATGGGTCTGCTGAAAATGCTCTTAACCGACCAAGAACCTTGGTAATTACTCAAAGCCTTGCCAATAAATACTTTGGAAATGAAGATCCTGTCGGGAAGGTTATAGAGATTTTAGGTGGGTATGGAGACCATACTGTTACAGGCGTAATAAAAGATCCACCGTCTAATCAACATATAAAGGTTGAATGCCTAAGGTCAATGGCCTCAATTACAGAAAGCTATTCTCCCTATGATTACTCCAGGAACAAAGCACCAGGTAGATTTTGGGGAACTGATAAATCTTTTTCTTTTGTTTTGCTAAAAGACAAAACAATTATGCAAAATGTATTGGATAAATTCCCTGGATTTTACGATAAATATATGAGACCCATAGTTGATCAGAATAATGTTAATGCCGACTATAAATTAATGGCCACACCTCTTGCCGATATTCATTTTGGAAGAAAACTTACGGGAGACCTGTCTATAGGCGATAAAGACTATATTATTGTTTTTGGAATTATTGGTATTTTTATTTTGATTATTGCCTGTATTAATTATATGAATATGGCAACTGCCAGAGCAACTGGACGTTCCCGGGAAGTTGGTATCAGAAAGGTTATTGGTGCACACAGGAGTCTCCTGATAAGACAATTTATTGGAGAATCAATGATTCTTTCAATTATTGCATTAATTATAGCACTGGCAGCAGTACTTGTAATTATTCCTTCATTTAATACTTTGTCTGGCAAGCAGCTAAGTTTTTTGAGCCTGTTACAACCCGGATTTATTGCTGGAATTATTATTATTACAATATTCGTTGGATTTGTATCCGGCTCGTATCCTGCTTTTTACCTGTCTTCATTTCTACCTATAAAGGTTTTAAGAGGTCAGAAAATATCTTCTTCTGCAAAAGGAGTTCTTAGAAAAATACTTGTTGGATTTCAGTTTACCATATCCATAACAATGATTGCTGTAACGCTGATCGTATCTGGTCAGCAAAAATATATTACGAATATGGACCTCGGATTTAATAGAGATAATGTTATTATGATCTACAACTATGAACGTCTTTCCTCCAAAAAATTCGGAGCATTCAGAGAAGAACTTCTTAATTACCCGAACATACTTTCAGTGGCTACAGCCAGCAGTACCCTTGGATACACTTGGTCAGAAGGTTTTTTCGGGATTGAGTCAGAAGACGGCCTCTCAGAAATAACAAATATAAGTTACATGAATGTTAATTATGATTTTATTGATATGATGGACATTGAGTTTAAGGATGGCCGTAACTTTGAAAGAGACAGGAGTACTGATTCAATACAGAGTTTTATTATAAACGAAACTGCTGCAGTAAATTTCGGCTGGGGAGATAAAGCACTTGGGAGAGCTATCAATGATGGTGAAGTTATTGGAGTGGTCAAAGATTTTCATTTTAATTCTATAAAAATTAAAATAGCTCCAATTGTATTACTCCCATTTAGAGAGAATGATCTGAGAGCTCGTATTTATATCAAGACTACAGGTGAAGACCCTTCCGGAACTCTCGATCTAATCAAAAAAACATATGAAGAATATTTTAATTCTGATTGGCCTTTTGACGGTCAATTTTTAGATGAAGTAATAAATAGGCAATATGTTTCAGAGCAAAAGCTTGGAGTACTTTTCACTGATTTTTCAATACTTACCATTTTTATTTCCTGTCTTGGCCTTTTTGGACTTTCATCATTTGTTATAGGAAAAAGAACCAGGGAATTAAGTATCAGGAAAGTTCTCGGTTCATCAAATTCCAATATAGTACTTTTAGTTACAAAGGAATTTATTTTTCTTATATTTCTGGCTATTATACCTGCTACATTTATTGCCTGGTTAACAATGGATAAATGGATGCAAAGTTTTGAATATAAAACCAGTATCGGACTTACACCATTTATTCTGGCCGCAATATTTGCTCTTATCATTGCTGTACTAACTATCACATTTCATTCATTAAAAGCAGCCAGGACCAATCCTGTCAATGCCCTTAAACACGAGTAAAAAATAATTATCGAACGAACAATACCGGTGCTATGGATTTTGTTTATTTCCGTAGGTTAGTCCTCATGTAAAAGAGAAATAATATGGATAGATAATATAGGTTCCATTCCATGAAAGGAATGTCAATATCCTCTGAGATCCTCTCCTAATAAGCCATATCCTATGCTCCAAGCCTAACACCATGCTCTTTAAACAATGGTTCCAGATCGCCCAGCAGGCGTAAATCTTGCTTAAACTGGTTCGATATTTGACCACGAAGGGGAGCAGGTCAAAAAAGGAGCACAGAAGTGCTCCTTTTTTTATGCTCTAAGCTGTTGGCTCTTGGCATTTTAATGCACCATAAATCCTCAATTTTGAAACCTCACGGATATCCTATATATTTATAAATGATTTTGTTGCTGTTGGTATATTGCTGATAACTAATTTAATTAACCAAATCGTATATTATGAATAAACAAGCATTGCATTTATTTGGAGCAATTGTGATATTTTTTCTTTTTTCACTAATATCATGTAATCATTCTTCCGAGAACAATAAAACAACAAAGCTATCAGAATCTGATCATCAAGCAATTGATGATTTACGAACAAAGCTGGTAAATGCCATATTAGATGGTGATGCGGACGCTTATGCTGATCTTTGTACAGAGGATGTACATCTTCTTCATCCCAATACTCCATTAGTAACAAGTCGTAATGCACTTCGCCAACAAGAAGCTCGAGTGTTTGAGATAGTAAATGTTTCAAAGCTGGTGTTGACACCTGTTGATACTTATGTAAAAGGTGATCTGGCCTATGAAATTGGCACCCAGATTGTTGCTATTGAACCATCGGATGAAAGATTTCTTGGTAATCGAAAGTACACACACGTTATGAAAAAAGAAGAAGATGGGCAGTGGCGATTTGCAGTTTTAATGTCGAACAATAGTCAATAATTATTCATCAATTTAGATAAATAGTGATCAAGAAAATAAACTTCTTATTATGAACAAGCTAATCGTCCTATTACTTATAAATTTTATCTGTATTAGTGTTAATGGTCAGAAAAAGAATCTACCAATAATTGATATGCATTTACATGCTATGAACTCTATTTGGAGTGAGTATTTAATCCAATTCCCTGATCCTGCAAGAAGCCCTAAAACCAAAATTAAGGATATTTCTGAATTGCTACCAGGAACAGTCGAAGAAATGAAAAAACACAATGTAGTTTTAGGAATTGTTACGCAAGATGATCTGGTTGAACTTTATAGATGGAAAAAATATGCTCCGGATATATTTCTTACAGGAATAATGTTTTTTGATCCTTCCCTACCTGACATATCATTATTACGTCAAGAATTTGAAGAAGGAAGGTTAAATATTGTTGGGGAGATTGCAACTCAATACAATGGCTTTGCTCCAAATGATCCCAAAACAGATAAATTTTACGGTCTGGCAGAAGAATTTGATGTGCCGGTTTTAATACATTGTGCAGGTATGGCAGGTGCAAGCGATTTATTTAACATTAAAGATGGAAATCCTATATTGTTAGAAGAAGTACTAAAAAAACATCCAAATCTTCGTCTATATATTGAGAATGCAAGTTATCCATATTCTAACGAGATTATTTCATTAATGTATCGTTATCCAAATGTTTATGCTGACCTATCAACTGTAACATGGCTTATCCCTATTAAAGCATTTCACAATTATTTAAAAGAATTAATGGATGCAGGACTTGGGAAAAGGTTAATGTTTGGATCAGACCAGATGATTTGGCCTGAAACAATTGGGATGGCTATTGAATCGATTGAATCAGCCAAGTTCCTATCTGAAGAACAAAAAAGAGATATATTTTATAACAATGCTGCACGTTTTCTAAGATTAAGTGAGGAGGAGATTATAAAGCACCATGAGGTAGTAAATGATAGATAGAATCTCACGGGATCCTCCATTTTGAAACCTCCACAATATCCTATATATTTATAAATGATTTTGTTGCTGTTGAACTAAGGCTGGAAACTGGACTTATTACAAACCTAACCCTCTCTTAATTATTATCAATAAAACTAACTATGCCTGACAAATCCAACAAACTAATCCAGTTCTTCAAAGAGTTCAAAAAACGAAAAGTTGGCCAGGTATTAATTGCTTATGCAGGTATATCAGCAGTTATAATCGGGATAATTCCAATTATTGAAGAGGAATTAAGTTTACCTCCAATTACTTCAACTCTTATTTTAATATTACTTATTATAGGTTTACCCATTGCTGGTATTCTCACCTGGGGATACCAGATGAAATCTAAAGAGGAAAAACTACCAGAAAAAGAGGATAATAAAAAAGATAAACCATTGCCGGAAACTCAAATTCCTCCAGAGAAATCTATTGTTGTACTTCCTTTTGAGAATATTAGTCCTGATCCTGACCAGGAATATTTTAGTGATGGACTTACTGAGGAAATAATTACGGACCTTTCACATATTCATGATTTATTGGTGATATCCCGTAGCTCAGCTATGACCTTTAAAGGGACTAAGAAAAAAGCCATGGAAATCGCCCAAGATGTTAATGTTAAATATATTCTCGAAGGAAGTGTGAGAAAAGACGGAAATGATTTACGTATAACAGCTCAACTTATCAACTCTACTAATGATTCCCACATATGGGCAGAGAAGTACACCGGGACATTGGATGAAGTATTTGATATACAAGAACAGGTGTCCAAATCAATTGTTGATTCTTTAAGAATTAAATTAAGTTCAAAAGAACAGGCACAAATATTAGAACGACCATTTAACAATGTCCAAGCTTATGAATGCTATTTAAAAGCTCGACATGAGTATTGGAAATGGACGGAAGAGGGTCTGAAACAAGCAGAAATAATTATAAAAAATGGATTAAAAAACCTTGGTGAAAATGAATTGTTTTATACAGCATTAGGAGTGGTTTATAATACCTACTTTGATACGACTATAAGTAAGAATATGGCATACTTACACAAAGCCGAGGATTGTGCCCATAAAATTTTTACACTCAATCCAAATTCCTCCTATGGAAATTTAATAATGGGATATGTTCATTATAATCGTGGTAAAGTAAAAGAAGCTGTGAGATATGAAAAACAAGCTCTTAAAACAAATCCAAATAATTATGATGCATCGGTATATCTTTCTTGCTGGATATCACATTTGGGTAAGGGATTTGAAGCAAGACCAATAATGAAAAAAGCATTGGAGGCGGATCCTCTTAATCCACTTTTATATGGCTTTAGTGCAATGATCGAAATGTATAATGGCGAATTTAGCCTTTCAGTTAATGCTACTGCTAAAATGCTATCAATGAGCCCGAATATTACAATTTTTCAATACTTGCATGCCAAATGTCTTGCATTTAATAATCAATATGAAGAAGTTTATAAACTGGCAGATCTTATGATCAAAGATTCACCTCAATCTATTTGGACTCAAGCAACAGCATTTCTTAAATACGCATTACAAGGAGATAAAACGAAAGCTTTACAAACCGCCACAGATGAGCTAAAAAATGCCATGAAATATAATACTTTTTATCCAATAATGATGGCTGATAAATATGCACTTATTAATGAAACGACAGAAGCATTATTTTGGTTAGATTATGGAATTAATTATGGATGTATCAACTACCCTTTCCTTAACGAATACGATCCATTTCTCGAAAATATACGTAGTGATGTCCGTTTCAAGAAACTCATGAAAAGAGTAAAAAAAGAATGGGAGAGTTATGAAGTCTAAAAAATCCAATAGAATAATACAGTTCTTCAAAGAATTTAAACGACGTAAAGTTGGCAGGGTATTAATTGCTTATGCTGGTATTGCTGCAATTATCATTGGGATTATTCCAATCATTGAGGAGGAACTTAATTTACCTCCTACTACTTCAACTATTATATTAATATTACTTATTATCGGATTACCCATTGCAGGGGTTCTAACCTGGGGATACCAGATGAAATCTAAGGAAGAAAAACTACCAGAAAAAAAGGATAATAATAAAGACGAAACATTTTTAGAAAAACAAAATCCTCCTGAAAAATCCATTGTGGTCCTCCCTTTTGAAAATATCAGCTCAGATCCAGAACAGGAATATTTTAGTGATGGACTAACAGAGGAGATAATTACTGATCTTTCACATATACAAGACTTATTGGTTATTTCACGTAATTCAGCAATGACCTTTAAAGGAACTAACAAAAAGGTAAAAGAGATTGCAAATGATGTAAATGTTCAGTATGCTCTCGAAGGATCCGTTCGTAAATCAGGAAATAACCTAAGAATCTCTGCCCAGTTAGTTGATGCATCAACAGATACTCATCTTTGGACAGAAAAATATGGAGGTACAATTGATGATATTTTTGACATACAAGAAAAAGTATCTCGTTCAATTGTTAGTGCTCTTAAAATAAAACTGACTCCAAAGGAGGATAAAAGTATAGCTGAAAATTCAATTAATAACATTCAGGCCTATGAATGTTATTTAAAAGCACGACAAGAAATGTGGAAATTTACAGAAGAGGGTTTGGATCGTGCCAAAACACACATTGAGAGCGGAATGCAAATTCTCGGCGATAACGAATTATTATTTATAGCAAAAGGACTTATCTATACTCAGTATATAAACTTTGGGTTAAATAAAGATAGACGTCTTCTTGATAATGCAGAAGATTGTGTCTTGAAGGCTCTTGATCTTAATCCTGAATCTTCAATGGGATATTATCTTCTGGGTTTTATCGATGTTTGGAAACCGGATATGAAAAACGCGGCAAACAATATGAAAATATCACTGAAGCACAATCCGAACAATTCTGATACACTAAATATGCTGGCGTATTGGTATGCTTTGTCCGGAAAGAGCTCACAAGCTGAACCACTATTCAGAAGAGCTTTTAAATTTGATCCAATTAATCCATTGATTTATGGTTTCTATTCGGTTGCAAAGATGTATGAGGGGGATATTGAAACCGCATTACAATACATCAATAAATCCCTGCAAATCAATTCAGATAACCCATTAATGCGTATAACTCATGCCTTTCTTCTTGCCTATTCAGGTCAACTTGATGATGTGTATATAATTATTGATCAGATGATCAATGATTTTCCCAAATCACCATATACTCAGTTAGGACTATTTTTTAAGTATGCTATACAGGGGAATAAGACAGAAGCACTTAACTCAGCCACAAAAGAACTTAAACTTGCAATGAGGGATAATAATTATTATCCAATGCGTATAGCGGAGTGTTATGCGTTGATCGGTGAAAAAGATATTGCAATTGACTGGGTTGAGAACGCAACACAATGGGATTTAAGACATTTTCACTATTTGAATGAACATACACCTTTTTTAGATAGCATTCGTGATGAACCTGGATATAAAAAACTCATGAAAAAGGTTAAGAAAGAATGGGAGGCTTTTGACATTTAACCTTTGACATCTGACATTTGACTTAATCCCTGGTTCCATTCCATGAAAGGAGTATCATATTAATCTGAAATCCTCACCACATAGGTCTTAAACTATGCTCCAAGCCTTATACCATGCTCAGCAAACAATGGTTCCAGGTCGCCCAGCAGCTTTAGATCTTGCTTAAAGTGGTTCGATATTTGACCACGAAGGGGAGCCCAGAGAATGAAACACTTACTTAATCAAACGGTAAGTGTTTTTTCGTTTATCCAAGGATTTTACCATTAGAACTTCCTCCATTTTTTAGAGGAAGCTTTGAATAATACAAACCACAACCGGGGACCACCGGTGCTAACGTTTCACATATCCTCCCCTCCGCTCAGTCTTTTAGGCAGCGAACCGAATAGCCATTACTGGGGTAGTCAAAGTACCGGTTTATGCCATCGCTGGTTGAGTCCAGGTACCGGCGCCAGGGTTTATCATATATCTCAGATGAAGACCAAAAGTTGGCAAAGAAAGAGGAAGCTACAAAGTTTCTTTCGTTCTGGCGGTTACCGCCCGGAAGAGCATTAAACCCACTCGAATTGTTACCATTACCATCATTGTACCAGCCTGATGTGGATTTGAGCTTCCTGCCTACATTTCCGGAATATCTATCTTGTATATCATCGGCATCCGAAGAACTCATTCCCAAATACTTCTCTAAAATCTTCCATTCTTCATCACTGGGCAAGTGCCAACCACCTGGACAGGCTGTCCTGGCTGCTTCCCAATTGTAGAGTACACCGTAATCTTTATAGTTATCCGTTGCTTTTGCTGCTGATATACTATTCATCTGATAATCATAGACATAATAATATGGATCAGTATCCGATCCCACATAGGATGGGCTGACAGAAGGCAGATAGGCAAGGTTCTCCGCCATCCAGGTCTGGGTACCAAAGTCGATTTTTTTATAGACATGTCCATCCCGGTCATCGACGAAAGTTGCTAAAGCTATGAAATTCACTTCTTCACCATAATCTGTGCCTTCGGAATTAGTGGCATAGGCCCTAACATAGTAGTTAGAACTTTCACTCAGTCCGGTAAGGTTGCTGGTAAAAGAACCGGTGCCTGTGCCATCGGTGGTATAACTGTCTTCGTCAATTGTGGGTTCTTCCGAAGTTGACCAGCAGACTCCCCTGGCTGTTACCGGTGCCCCACCGTCTGATAAAACAATACCTCCTCCCGTAGCAGTATTTGGTAAAATATCGTAAACCTCTAAAGTGGTAACGCTTGGTTTCTTGGCTCCTTTTATGCAACGAACCGAATACCCAGTCTCACGGACAAAATAAGCCCGGCCTGCTCCATCAGATTCGTTAAACAAATATCTGAAATACGAGAGATAATCATACTCCGTGGACGACCAGAAGTAGGCATAGACGTTAAGATTACTGAAACCTCCACCATCGTGTAGGCGGACACCACCAGGCAGAGCATTGAATTCGCTTGAGTTATCACCATTACCGTTGTCGTTCCAACCGGTTGTCGATTTCAGCTTCATTCCAACATCCCCTGATAATCGCTGACCAGTATTGTTAGCATCGGTTTCGGTCATTCCCAAGTATTGCTCCAAAACTTTCCATTCCTCATCACTTGGCAGATTCCAGCCATCAGGGCAGGCTGACATAGCTGCGCTCCAATTATATAATGCGCCATAGTTCAAATAATTCCCTGTTGATTTGGCATCTGATACATCAGAACCTTCATAGTTATAGACATAATAATATGGCTCAGAATCCGATCCCTCTGAAGATGAACTGACAGAAGGTAGATAAGCAAGGTTCTCCGCCATCCAGGTCTGGGTACCAATGTCGATTTTTTTATAGACATGTCCATCCCGGTCATCGACGAAAGTTGCTAAAGCTATGAAATTCACTTCTTCACCATAATCTGTGCCTTCGGAATTAGTGGCATAGGCCCTAACATAGTAGTTAGAATTTTCACTCAGTCCGGTAAGGTTGCTGGTAAAAGAACCGGTGCCTGTGCCATCGGTGGTATAACTGTCTTCGTCAATTGTGGGTTCTTCCGAAGTTGACCAGCAAACCCCTCGAGTTGTTACAGGATCTCCGCCATCACTGACGACTTTGCCACCACTAATAGCAGTAGTCAGGTCAATCTCCGAGATAGATGCAGTTTCAACCGTGGGTTTCACAACACCCTTCAAGCAGCGGACATATGCCCCTATATCGCGAGGCATTGTAGTATGTGACAAATTTCCGCGGAAGTACATTAAATAATATCCATCAGCAGCTAATGAACCATCCATTGAAGACGACCAGAAAGCTGCAAATCTGGACATATCATAATTCTCTGGATCCATCTTGAAAGCGACTGCTTTGGACAGATTAAGATTTGGCTCATAAAACCCGTGGGAGCCGCCAGGAAGAGCATTGAATCCACTCCTATTGTTTGTGACAGGATTATGACCCACTTGACCAGGAATTTCAGACTCTGCCCATCCAAAAGGAGAAGCCAATGATTTGCCTATATCCTCGCCACTGCCCTCAAAACCATAGCCATTATTAATCAGATAATCCGACAATTCTGACCATTCCTCATTGCCAGGCAAGTGCCAGCCTTCAGGACAAGAAGCCATGGATGCAGGCCAGTTGTACATGACACCATAGGTTTGATAGTTATCAGTTTCTTTAGCTTTATCAACACTTATACCAAAATAATCAAATAAATAATAATGAGGATCCTCAGAAGATTCACCCCAATATGGAGGAATTGGAAGGTATGCCAAATTTTTAGCCATCCAGCATTGTTCTCCGATCTGAATGGTTGGATAAATAGTTCCATCCCTGTCATCTACAAATTCTCCGCAACTTGAAACATCCCATGCTGTAAAACTGATTTGTTCACCATAAATTGGTTCGCCCCTATAGTATGCATAAGCTCTGACATAATAGGTAGTATTGATTGTTAAACCTGTTAGATTACTGCTATAAGTTCCTATTCCTTCGCCATCCGTGGTATGGCTGTTTATTATCGTAGGATTTTCAGTTGTCGACCAGCATACTCCCCTAGAAGGAATATCTGATATCCCATTAGGGTTTATTTTGCCACCACCTTTTGCAGTAGTTCCAAACATTTCAGTAAGGGCGAGTGTAACAACAACCGGAGGCACAGAGCCTTTCAAACACCGAACAGATCCCCCATAATCATGTCCGAAAATACCACTGTAAACACCACTACCACCCCAGATCAAATCTTTGGTCAGGATATGTTTGCCATCTTCAGTAGATGACCAGAAATTTGCAGAGATATCACGATTAAGCCACCACTCATCATCGTAGTAAAAGCCGCCAGGATAAGCATTGAAGCCACTACTGTTGTTGCTCGATAATTCATTGCTCACAGCTCCAACTCCGAAAATCTCAGACTCCCTCCATTCTGATCTAGAGGCCATTGACTTGCCAATATCATCACCACCGCCATCAAAGCCATAGCCATTATCAATCAGATATATCGACAATTCTGACCATTCCTCATCGCTAGGCAAATGCCATCCTTCTGGACAACTACTCATGGCTGCCGGCCAATTGTACAATACACCATAAATATCATAGTTGTCAGTCTGTTTAGCAGCTGACACACTCATGTTATCCGTATAGTAACCGGTTACATAAAAATGCTCTTCGAAGTCCGAACTGACGGTTGGTGGACTCACAGAGGGTAAATATGCCAAGTTCTTCTCCATCCAGGTCTGATCGCCTAAGTGAATCACTGGATAATCGATGCCGTCCAGATCAGTACACGCTACAAACTCAACATCGTAATTTCTCGGGAGAGTTGGAGAATCAGTAAATACTGTGGAAAAGGAACCACTCCAACATCTGAAATGAACGATATCATTTATATGATATCCCAATGAGTAGTTGGATGATAAACTTTTTTGTCCTCTCTGAATAAGATTGTTATCCACATTCTGAGGTGTGCCATTATACTGTATTCCATTTCTAAACATGGGAAGACCTGTTGATATTACCTGGTAACTATTTGTTCCTTGCAGGCTAGTCAGGCTCACAGCATAGATGCCAGCCTGCCTGATTGACAATTCAAACTCATGAATCCCTTGTTGAACCTCCTGATTGTATCTAGCAATCACCTGTCCACGCATGTTTTGTATGCTCAAATAAATATTCTGAGCTTGTTGAACAGAGGTGATCAAGAAGAAACTTCCCGAAAACGGATTGGGGTAAATAATGTCTCTTTGGGACAAATCAGAAATCGATGGGATGCCGGTATTTTGAGTCAGTATTAGGGTTGCATCCCCCGGTAAAGTAATACTTTGGTTAGTAGACATATTGGTTGCATATACACTATCAATCAATGTGGATTCACCTGTTCCAGTAAATGTGAGGCTAATATCCATTTGTTGTGTAAAACCCGATAGAGTAAAAACGCATAAACAGAGGAATGCTAGGATTGCTTTCATGGCTATTATAGATTAGGTTCGTCAACGAATTTACTGACACTTTTCTATAAATCCAATTTTTTCAATCCTATTCATTATAAACTTGTGATTAAGTATAAGTTATGCATATCACCATAGAGAATCCTCATCCCAACATTATAGCAGCCAGATTTTTTCATCAGGTGAGCAATCTCCGTTGTAATTAATTCAACCCTAACAGGTGTTTCTTCGAAAATTTCCTCCATTATTGTTGTTACGTAAGCTACACCTAAACATATTGGGGCTTTTGGTTTATTAAAACGAATGTAATTGAAAACATCTATGACTTCATGATAAACTGGAGATAATACAGTTATTCCAATCAAATCGACATCTGTCTGATAAAATTTTAAAATATTTATAAGATAACTTTATTAAATCACTCTTCTGAAATCAATTCTAAAGTCATAAGTATGGGGAGATGGTCGGAAGCCATAGGTTCATCTATGACTTTAACACTAACGATATGCCAATTCTTTGCCGGGCGAGTCAAAACATAGTCAATCTGTCTATTTGGATTAACTACAGGTAATGTAAATAAATTTCTATTGAAATCCTCATGTACCCATCCGTTTTTTTGCAATAATTTGAGAGGGTCTGAATCTGGAGTCGCATTCAAATCACCTGTTAATAAAGAAGGATAATTATGACTGTCACTAAAAAATGCAGTTTCAATAACTTCAACCGCTCCTTTTCTAGCTACTTCGGATCCAATAGTCCTTAACCAATCAAAATGAGTATTAATAAGTCTCACAATGGAACCTTTTCCATAAACTTGAGATAAATCAACATCTACACACATAGCTTCATATCTACTGCTGCTTGCACTAGGAATGGATTGATTACCTACATATTTGAATGGATATCTTGATAAAATCGCATCACCATAACTTGACATTGTTCCCTTCGAAGGTCCGAAAACAGCCTTCATGTTTGTTAGTTCACCTAGTTCTACTGTCATAGTTGAATCTGAAATTTCCTGTAATCCAACGATATCAGGTTTTACTTGTTTTATAAGGTCAGCAATTCGAGATAAGTCTTTCTTTGAATCCATACCAACTCCATAATGAATATTATAACTTAAAACCTTTATAGTTACTGGTTTTTCTTGAGCAATTGTTTTTTGTGTTAAGAGTAGAGGGAAACAAATAATCAGTAGAATTAATGTTTTCATGGTAATTATTTTTATTTGAGCTGCAGCATATAGGATCGTAAGGTAAGAAAAATCCTTCCTAAAATGAATCTGTATGTCATCAAACCGAGTAGAATAAAATAAAGGACATAACAACATTGGTTCCATTCCATGAAAGGAATACTAATATTTCCTGTAAGCCTCTATTCATAGAACATACACTATGCTCCAAGCCTGATACCATGCTCAATAAACAATGGTTCCAGATCGCCCAACAGCTTTAGATCATCCTTAAAAAAGTTCGATATTTGACCACGAAGGGGAGCCCAGAGAATGAAACACTTACTATATCAAACGGTAAGTGTTTTTTCGTTTACGCAAGAAAGACGCAAGATTGGTGAATTTATTAAATCTATCTCTCAATCTTTACTACTAAAAAGTTCACTTTTTGCAGACACTAAACAATTAATACCTTATTCAAATTTTCACCATACGAAAATAATGAAGAAGCTTATTCACTGTCTAAAGAAAAGTTTAACTTGAAAGATTTCAGTGGGGCGTCCATTCGAAGATGATGTAAATCTTCAGACAAGTTATCAAAACCTAAAACCAAAATTAAGGCCGGGCTCAAATAAGAAATAGTTTGGTGATCCACTTTCTATTTCCTTAAAAGATGCTGGCATGTTGGTATTCACTGGCCAATAGTTGCATACTAGAGAAGGCTCAAGGAATACGCGTCCATCAAAGAGTTCAAAGCGGTAACCTAGCCGGAGCTGAAGATACAACTGAAAACCTTTTTGAATTTTTTCGTCTTCTGTATCACAGTATTGCAGCAGAAAAGGGGTTGCCTGAACCGTGGTATATAAATTCTTCCAATGGAAGCGTTGATAACCCACTCCAACTCCATAAGCTACAACCTTGCCCGGATACATTTCTTCAGAATCTCCATATGTGCCTATAGGTTCATAATATGTCCATGTTTTAGCTTGAGCTATAATAGCATCTTTCGGTGTAAGCCTGTAGCCATAGTTAATTTGATAAAATGCGGCGGGATCTGGAAAAAAATTCATGATCATGAAAAGCGATCCTCCTATGGAGTGTCGCTTAAAAACATCCTGTTTTTCTGTTTGAACCGATTCAGATTCTGCTTGTTTGTCATCTTGACTAAAAGCCATTGTTGTAATCATGGTGATTATAATTGTTGTTAAAATATGCTTCTTCATAATTTTTGTTTTTAAATATTTATTTAATTGATTACTATAAATTTTCTTCAGATGGATTAACTGAAATAAGCTTCAGACCAAGTAGAATAAAAAAAGTAGATAATCTCAGTCGTTTAAAATTACACATTTTTTATATTCTTTTCTTATTTTAGCTGGCATCCCCTTTTGATGAAACCATTTTGTGGGTTTCAGCCAAATTAACTAATAATCTCTGGTTCCATTCCATGAAAGGAATACAATATTTCCTGTAATCCTTTATTCATAAGCCCTATGTTATGCTCCAAGCCTTACACCATGCTCAATGAACAATGATTCCAGATCACCCAGTAGCTTTAGGTCTTGCTTAAAGTGGTTCGATATTTGACCACGAAGTTGAGCCAGG
>JBHOTF010000035.1:0-24647 GCA_042584005.1 Bacteroidota bacterium | reverse complement strand
CAGTCCTTCAGTTTTTATAAATATTATTTTCCTTACAGGCAATTGCCTGATATATACACATTCATCTCAGGATTTAACCAGTCTGTTGTCACCGATGAAAAAATTCTTGGCATTGGCCTCGATAAGTATTTTGGCGACACCTGCGATTTTTATACACGTTTAGCCTGGCCCAATTATATTAAAAAAAATATGCAGCCTGAAAAAATTGTTTCAGATTGTATGAAAGCATGGGCATTTATGGAGTTTGATTCTGGCAGACCAAATATAAACCAGGAGATAATAAAAAATAATGCAATAAATCATATGTTGTTTCATGGTAAGATAATGTATTTTCTGGATGCTGTTTTACCTTATGAAGAAGACAGCCTCAAAATCGGATTTTCAAACAATCAGCTTGAATGGTGTCAAAATAATGAAGCACAAATGTGGGATTATCTTATAGAAAATAAATTACTATTTTCTACTGAATTATTGACTATCAGAAAGCTTGTTGAGGATGCACCCTTTACATCTTATTTTACTGACCAATCGCCAGGCCGCGCAGGAGTATGGATTGGATGGCAGATAATAAAATCATATATGAAAAAAAATAATTGTAGCCTGGAGGAATTAATGCTTGAAAACGATTATCAAAAAATAATGACCATTTCAGGATATAATCCTAAACAGTAATTAACTACCTGCAATGTGAAACAGCCAGGTAGGCAAATAATCCCATTCCGGTTTTTAATGCTTCCTCATCAATATTAAAATTCTGATTATGAAGCCCGCATATAATATTTTTTTCCGCATTTCCCGTTCCCAATCTGTAAAAAACCGAAGGATATTTTTGTGAAAAATATGAGAAATCCTCGGCTGTCATTCGAATATCCAGATCTTTAACATTTTCCTTTCCAAGATATTCGCCTGCAAGTTTAGATGATTTGGCAGAAATTATTTTATCATTTTCCAATACAGGATATCCTTTTTTAATATCAACATAACATTCTGCACCCATTTCCCGGGCTATTTGCTCAGCTTTATTTATTATATCTTTATGAAACCGATATCTGAATTTTTCATCTAATATCCTAAATGTCCCATCAATCATAACTTCTTGGGGAATAATATTTGTTGTACCCTTTGCTTCTATCTTTCCAAATGCAAGAATTGTGGATGAAGGAAGATATGTGCTTTTCTCCAGCATATCATTAAGTCCGATAATTATTTTTGATGCAATCAGAAGATTATTAGTTCTGTGTTTTGGCATAGCAGCGTGGCCGCCAACTCCTCTTATTGTTATATAAATTTCATCTGCTGAAGCCATATAAACACCTTCCCTAAAACCTGTTGTTCCGCATTCCAGTTCAGGGTCAACATGTTGCCCGATAAAAATATCCGGTTTGTGTTCATTAAAAATACTATCCAGCAACATTTGTTTAGCACCTCCGGGAAGCAGTTCTTCAGCTGGTTGAAAAACAAACAATACTTTCCCGCGTATTTCACTTTTAATTTTCTTCAGAATCCTTGCGGCGCCAATCAAACAGGCTGTATGTACATCATGTCCGCATGCATGCATACAATTATTATTAACCGACCTGTATTCTATTTCATTTTCCTCCTGAATAGGCAAAGCATCCATATCAGCTCTTAAAGCGACAACATGCCCCTCAGGATTTTCTCCTTCTATCCAGCCAACTATACCTCTACCTGCAACATTATTTTTATAAGGGATTTCAAGTTCTTCAAGACAAGAAATAATATACTCTGATGTTTTATCTTCCTGAAAAGATAATTCAGGATATTTGTGTAGATGACGTCTTATTTTTCTAACATCCTCAAAATTATTTATAGAAAGTTCTTTTATTTTATTTATTAACTCCATAAAACTTCAGATTAAAAATCAAGTGTAAGTGAAAGATAAAATACTCTTGGTAGTACAACTCCGTTTTCAATTCCCCATGCCCAATCAGTTCTTATAAAATATCCAAAAAGTCTGGCTCTTAATCCAAAACCAACACCTGCCACAAATGGACCTTTTTCTTTGTCAATTGTTACTGTAATTGGCCCGTTTTTTATTATCTCGTAATTATATGCATTAACCGAATTGTATGGAGAAATACCATTCCAGGCAGCTCCAACATCTGCAAAACCAACTAATTGCAATGAATTAAGAAAGTCTGAACTTAAGGGCCTGTTTGCAAAATATGTAAAAATAGGCCACCTCATTTCAGAATTAATAATTGCAAAGCTATTCCCATTTCTAATATTTTGGCTAAATCCTCTCATATTTGTTGCCAGCGATTGAAAAACAAAGTTTTGCGTTGGATCAACAGGGACAGAATAATCAAATGTAGGCACACTGACCGAGAAATTGGACCAATTATCAACACCTCCCAAATAATATATTAACCTGCCGCTACCAAAAGAATTACTCACTGCTGCCCTGTTCGCCCATATAAGTGTTCTGTGAATTTTTATATAATGACGAAAATCAGCACCTAAAACAAAAACATTGGTGTTTTGCCTATTCACACTTTTATACCATTCTCCAAAAACTTTAAAACGGCTGCCCTGATAAAGATTAATTCCAAGATTCCTCGTATTATCAAATATATATTCAAACTTAAGGCTTAACCAATTACGATAAACATCCAGTGAATCAAGATTGTAAATATCTGTAGCTAAATAAACACTCCGATCTACTCTCCCACTTAGAGTTGCTCTCACCGCTGCGACCTGGCTAAAAGGGTATTTCAAAGAAAATAATAATTCATTACTCAAAATCTTGTTATATGAATATAAAGCCAGATTCTTATAAGACTGGCGATGAAAAATCAATTCTTTATCCAGACGGTTTTTAAGGTTTTCCACTGAAATTAAGAATTCATTGCTATCTAAATTTCCCGAGAATTTAAACCCTGCTGTAATCCTGTAATCCTCAAACAAATCATGTGTGCCAACCTTAAACAGTCCATTCATACCCGGATTATAAAAAGCCCCACCTCCCGTATATGGTTGATATGAATTATTCAGAAATCCATAATCAATCTGATTTACTAAAAAATTAGTATAAAAGGCTGTACGGTATATCCTTACTGGTGGTATTTCAAATTCGTCGAGGCTGGCCGGATCATTTCTATAAAGTGTTATACTTGAGGGTGTACTCCTGTTATTTCCTGTTTTCTCTACATCAAAAATATATCTGTTTATATCTATTTGTTGCTGATTTTTAATCTCAGGCGTATTATTTCTTTTTGTTTGAAGTAAAGAATCATTTTTTTTCTCTTCTATTCCAATATTTTCAGCAAGCAATCTCAGGCTATCTTCTTCAAAATATTTTCTTGTTAGTGATTTTCTGAAAGTTGTTGATACAGGAACATCAGAATTTTCAAATGAAGAATTATCCATTGTGCCGGTAAAAATATTATACCGGCCATTAGAATAAACAAGTTCCGTAAACTTATTATTTTGCTTATTATAATGATGTTCGAGAATGTTCCGGGAATAATTTGTTAGTGGTTTTTCCCGGGTAAAAAACCGGTAATGAATGATAGTATCAATAAGAGAAATAGTACTATCGAATTCAGTAAAATATCTGTTATAAATACCATTCTGATCACTTAAAAAAAAGTACTTATCCTTACTTTCTTCAAAGGGATTTATCTTATTAATATATTGTGTTTCTGATAAAGTAAACAGTTGTTTCGACTTCGTTTTATAATCATATATATAAAGAGCGGAGCCTGGAAGAATACTTTTCTCATTAGAATTATCAGATTCAAGATCGTTTTCCTTCCTGTTTGAGTTAAACAATATTTGCTCAGAATTATTTATAAATCGCGGATATGAATCATCAGCCACATCATTGGTTATTCTTTCATCTGTATTTGATGCAAGATTGTGAACAAAAATATCACTTTGGCCATTCTTTACGGCAGACATAACAAGTTTTAAACCATCTCCGGAATATGAAAAATCAAGAATCTTTTCAAAATAGAACATCTCTTTTGATTCCTCTTTTTCTGTCGAGATATTATAATAACTTAAAATTATTCTTCCTTTTTCTTCAGTAATTATACTAAGTATTTCTCCTCCGGGATGCCATTCAAGTATAGGATAAGTATAATCAGGTATCTGATCCAGCTTATGGCCTGTTTTTTTAATTACTTTATGTTTATTCTTTTCGGAATCGTAAATAACAATTTTATACTGGCCCAATTCATTTGTTGCATAGGCTATTTTATTGCCATCAGGACTTATCCTCGGCTGTAAATAAACTTTTTCCTTTTCTTTTCTTTTTTTCAGAATTTGCCCTGTATCAGGAAGTTCACCATAAGTTTCTTTTGTAAATATTGATTTATAATATTCAAGCCATTCCCAGGAAATTTCTTTGAAAGAACGGCCAAGAACATTCGTAAAACCGGAATTTACATTCTTATTTATCTTGGTAAAATATATAATGTTGGGGATAATCGATTTGCCATAATTTCTGGCCAAAAAATTCCATATCGAATGTCCGGCATATAATGCATCATCCCCGCTTAATCTGTTAAATTTTTCAAACCTGCCTGTTAAAATACCATCCTTAACCCTGTTTTCAATTTCAAAATCCCAATTATTCGATACATATGAAACAAGTCCCTTAATGTACCACTCCGGTAAATTCATAAATGTTGAACTGCTAACTCTTTGCCTGATATTTCCTCCATATAACATTTCACCAAGCAATACTTCTGTCATTGCTGATATTATCTGTTGTTCAAATTTTTTATGATTTCCATCGAAATACAGAAATACTTTATTATCTATTATTCTTGTTACACCACCTACATTGTTAAGGCTATGACTTGAAACCAAACCGATATTACTCTGTCTGAAATCTGAAAGTTTATTATAAACAATAAAAATAATTCGTCTGTCGAGAGTATAATCGAAGAATCTTTCAATTTTATTCATTTCACTGAATGCAAATTTTCCTGTAAATTCTGCTAACTCCTTTCCATTTACATGATAATAAACATCAAAGCTGTTAAAACGATAAAACGACCAGAAAAAATCACTCTTCTGCATTTCCGACCTGTCGAACTGTACACGATTTTTCCCGAAAGTCATCTGATGGCCATTATAGAATTGACCAATTGCCTCATTTACAGTAAGCAAAGCAATAAAACAAATCAGAGAACAAATAAGATATATTTTATTAAGCTTTATCAATCTTCTTCTAATTTTATAGCCTAAAAATAAGATAAATATTTGTTAATTTCTGTTTTACATCATTTATAAAATAAAATCAAAATATTCTTACCTTTGTATGTTATACTCATCAATTAATAAGATATAATATGTACAGATTTATTTTCTTTTTTCTATTTGCCATAAGTATAAATACAGGATTAAAGGCACAGGTAAGAAAAACTAAAATTGAGTTTGAGAAAACCACTCACGATTTTCAAACATTCAATGAAGAAGATGGTTCCGTTTCATACTCATTTAATTTTACAAACACGGGTAATTACCCTTTGATAATTACACAGGTCACAAGTTCATGCGGATGTACAACACCTAATTGGACAAAATTTCCTGTGCAGCCCGGAAAAAAAGGCTTTGTTAAAGCTACATACAATCCTTTACGTCGTCCGGGGGTTTTTAACAAAACAATAATGGTGCGTGGTAATTTCGATCCATCAATTCTAAAACTATGGATAAAAGGAAATGTTATTCCAAAAGTTCAATCAGTAGAAGAAAAATATCGCATGAATTTTGGCCCATTAAGAATGAAGACAAATCATCTGTCATTTTCCAATATGCTCAATACCAGACTTATAAGTAAAATGATGACTGTTTATAATAATTCTGATAAAGAAATAAAGGTAGAATTTGTTCAGGTTCCTGCCCATATAAAAATAAAAGTAGTACCGGAATTACTGAAGCCTAAAACTGAAGGAGTTTTTATTGTTGAATATGATCCTGTAATTAAAAATGATTATGGTTTTATTGTCGACCAATTGAAATTGAAAGTCGACAATAAGGTATACGATGATATGATGTTTGCTGTTAGTGCTACTATTGCTGAGGATTTTTCTTCATTGTCAGCACAGCAACGATTAGATGCCCCATCAATAAAGCTTGATACTGTGGTATTTAATTTTGATACGATTAATCAGGGTGATATAATCAGATATGATTTTAATTTCAAAAATACTGGTAAAAATCCTTTAATCATTAGAAAACTTAAATCAAGTTGCGGCTGTACTGTAACAAGCCCTGAAAAGAAAATTATTCCTGGCGGTGAATCAAGTAAAATAACTGTTGTATTTAATTCAACAGATAAAAAAGGCAGGCAATATTATAATATTAATCTGATAACCAACGATCCAAAAAATTCCTCAATAAATCTGAAGGTTACAGGAATGGTAAAACTTCCATAAAAAAAATATCAACCCTTATGGACGATTTATGATGAAGAATGATAAGAAAAATATTAGTGCTCTGAAAGTTAACAAGGGTATAGAACAACCTCCATCTGTTAATCCAAATTCTGTTATTTCTTTAAAGAAGAGAAAAAAGAAAAGATTCACAACAGATGAACTTTATAATGGAATTCTTAAAGGAGATAATACGATACTTGGGCAGGCAATAACCATAATTGAGAGTCAACTACCCGAACATCAGACCATTGCCAGGGAGCTTATTGCAAAATGTCTTCCACATTCAGGTAAATCAAAAAGAATTGGGATTACCGGTATTCCCGGAGCAGGAAAAAGTTGTTTTATAGAAGCAATTGGTAAAAAAATCACAGGAATGGGGCATAAATTGGCCGTATTAGCAATAGACCCCAGCAGTGCCCATTCTAAAGGAAGTATTCTTGGAGATAAAACAAGAATGGAAAAACTTTCAGTCGATCCTTTAGCTTTTATCAGGCCTTCACCCTCATCCGGCACACTCGGAGGTGTTGCCTCCAAAACAAAGGAAACATTATTATTATGCGAGGCTGCAGGATTCAATATTATTTTTATTGAAACTATTGGTGTCGGACAATCGGAGACCATCGTACGTTCAATGGTCGATTTTTTTCTTTTATTAATGATTGCCGGTGCCGGTGATGAATTACAGGGAATAAAAAGAGGTATTATGGAACTGGCTGATACTGTAGCAATAACTAAAGCAGATGGAAGTAATATATTAATGGCAGAAAATGCAAAAATAGATTATCAGAAGGCTTTACATTTATTTCCTTCTTCTGAATCGGGCTGGATACCAAAAGTTGTTACCTGCTCGGCATTAAAACAAACCGGACTTGAAGAACTTTGGAAAATTATAATGGAATATTTTCAATTTTCTTATGATAATAAATATTTTGAGACTCAGAGAAAAGACCAGGCCCGTCAGTGGATGGTTTCAACAATTAATGATAAACTTCATCAAAGTTTCTATAACAGCAAAAAAGTTAAAAAGAACATAATGGTAATGGAAAAAAAAGTTATGGGTGGACAAATAAGCCCTTATTCTGCTGCTGAGGAATTACTCGATGAATATTTTAAAAATCGATGAATTTATGGATTTTGATATCTTAATAATCGGCAGTGGACCCGGAGGTTATGTTGCTGCAATCAGAGCTTCCCACCTTGGTTTAAAAGTTGGGGTAATTGAAAAAGATGAACTTGGAGGTATTTGTTTAAACTGGGGTTGTATTCCAGCAAAATCTCTTATTAAAAGTGCAAGGGTTTATGAAAATTTTAATATTGCATCTGATTTTGGAATAAATATAGAAGGAAAAATATCACCTGATTTTATAAAAATTATTGAGAGAAGCAGAACGGTTGCTAATACAATGAGTCAGGGAGTTAGTTACCTGATGAAAAAAAATAATATTGAAGTAATTCAGGGCAGGGGGAAATTACTTAGTAATAGTGAGGTTGTTGTAACAAACAACAACAAAACTAAAGTTTATTCAGCTAAAAATATTATTCTGGCAACCGGAGCCAGAACAAAAGAGAAAAAAGGTATAGAAATTGACGGCAAAAAGCTAATTGGTTATAAGGAAGCATTATCGCTTAAAAAAAGACCAGAATCAATGATTATTATTGGTTCAGGTGCAATAGGAACCGAATTAGCTTATTTTTATCAAACAATTGGAACTCAGGTTACTCTCACTGAATATAAGTCAAGGATTGCACCTCTTGAGGATGAAGAAATCTCAAGGCATCTGGGACGAGGTTTTAAGAAAAGAGGGGTGAAGATTCTTACAAATACTACTGTAACATCAGTTGACACAAAAGGCAATATGTGTAAGGCATATATTGATACAAAAAAAGGAGAAGAGATTCTTGAAGCAGAATTAGTTTTAACAGCTATCGGAATAAGCCCTAATATTGAAAATCTTGGAATTGAAGAATTAGGGATAAAAACTGAAAAACAGCATATTGTAGTTGATAATTATTATAAAACTAATATCGAAGGAATTTATGCCATTGGAGATATTATTGAAGGTCCGGCTCTTGCTCATGTAGCTTCAACAGAAGGAATAATCTGCGTTGATAAAATAGCAGGCCTTAAACCTGATCCATTGAATTATAATAATATCCCTTCATGTACATACTCCACACCTGAGGTAGCTTCAATAGGATTAACAGAAAAGGAGGCTATTGATGCCGGTTACAGCATCAAAGTTGGAAAATTCATGTTTATTGCTTCAGGAAAAGCAAATGCTACAGGGTCAACAGAAGGAATGGTGAAATTAATTTTTAATGAAAAGGATGGAAAATTAATTGGTGCTCATATGGTTGGGGAAAACGTTACAGAAATGATTGCAGAAATTGCAATTGTTAAACAGAACGGAATTACAGCTAAAGAAATAATAAACTCTATCCACCCTCACCCATCAATGTCGGAAGCCGTATTAGAAGCAGCGGCTGCAGCATATGATGAAGCAATTCATTTATAGATTAATTAATTATATTTTGGTATAAATTGTCAACAAAAAATAACAATAATAATCATAATACAATTCATGTTCAGGGTGCACGAATGCACAACCTGAATAATATTGACCTGTTTATACCTAGAAATAAACTAACAGTAATTACAGGACTTAGCGGTAGTGGAAAATCATCTCTTGCATTCGATACTATTTATGCTGAAGGCCAACGCAGGTATATAGAAACCTTTTCTGCATATGCCCGGCAATTTTTAGGGACTCTGGAACGCCCTGATGTTGATAAAATCACAGGACTTAGTCCGGTAATTTCTATTGAACAAAAAACAACCAATAAAAACCCGCGATCAACAGTTGGGACTATTACAGAAATTTTCGACTTTCTACGTTTATTATATGCCCGGGCAGGAATTGCTTATTCGTACGAAACAGGCGAAATGATGGTAAAATATACAGATGAGAAAATAATAGATATTGTTAAGGAAAAATTCATTGATAAAAATACTTATATCCTGGCACCAGTGGTCAGATCGAGAAAAGGACATTATAAAGAATTATTTGATCAGATACTAAGAAAAGGTTTCTTACATGCCCGGATTGATGGTGAAATAACAGACATATCAGGAGGTATTAAGCTAAACAGATATCAAAACCATGATATTGAAATTGTAATAGATAAATTAAAAGTTACAGATAAATCATACGACAGACTGAAAGAATCTGTTAAAACCGCAATGATACATGGAAAAGGTATAATTATGGTTGTAGATAAAGATTCTAACAAGGGAAGATTCTTTTCACGCCAATTAATGTGCCCTACTACCGGAATTTCATATAATGAACCTGCTCCTCATACTTTTTCATTTAACTCGCCTCATGGGGCATGTCCAAAATGTAAAGGATTAGGAACATACAGTCAGATCGACCTTAAAAAAATTATTCCCGACAATTCACTGAGTATAAGGCAAGGGGGCATTGCCCCACTTGGAAAATATAAGAACTCAATAATATTCTGGCAGATTGAAGCAATCTCATTAAAATTTGGTTTTAATATTGATAAGCCGGTTAAACAAATACCCGCGGAAGCATTAAACATTATTTTATATGGCTCAGAAGAAAGTATTAAGCTTCAAAATACTCCTCTGGGAACTTCTTCTAACTATTTTCTGAGCTTTGAAGGAGTAGTAAATTATATCAACAATCTGAATGAGAATCATTCAAAAACAGCAAAAAAATGGGCAAATCAATTTATAAAATATTCTAGTTGTCCTGAATGTAATGGAAGCAGGCTTAAAACTGAGTCTCTGTTCTATAAAATAGATAAAAAAAACATTGCCCAACTTGCTGAAATGGATATTAAAAAACTGTTAAAGTGGTTTGATAATATTGAAGACAGGCTCAACGAAAAACAAAAATTAATAGCCAAGGATATAATAAAAGAAATAAGATCGAGGCTGGGATTTATGGTTGATGTAGGATTAAACTATTTATCGCTAAGTAGGGGTTCAAAAACACTATCGGGTGGAGAATCGCAACGAATCAGGCTGGCTACACAAATAGGCTCACAGCTTGTGAATGTATTATATATTCTCGATGAACCCAGCATAGGACTTCATCACCGGGATAATTTAAAACTTATTCAATCGCTGAAAAGACTTAGGGATACAGGCAATTCAGTTATTGTAGTTGAACACGATAAAGAGATGATACTTTCATCTGACCATATAATTGATATGGGGCCATTTGCCGGCCGACTTGGAGGCGATGTTGTTGCACAAGGATCGCCGGAAGAGATATTAAATACGAACACACTTACAGCCAATTATCTTAACAAAAAACTTAAAATCTCAATACCCAAATCAAGAAGAAAAGGAAATGGGGAATTTCTTTATCTGAAAGGGGCAAAAGGAAATAACCTGAAAAATATCGAAATCAAATTACCACTTGGCAAACTAATTTGTATTACCGGGGTTTCAGGAAGTGGTAAATCAACATTGATAAATGAAACTTTACATCCTATACTATCGCAAAAATTATATAAATCGTTAAAAGACCCTCTGCCATATGATAGTATATCAGGAATAGAAAATATTGACAAGGTAATTGTTGTTGACCAGTCACCAATAGGAAGAACCCCAAGATCAAACCCGGCAACATTTACAGGTGTTTTTTCAGATATAAGAAAGTTATATGAGTCACTTCCCGAATCAAAGATCAGAGGATATAAAGTTGGCCGCTTTTCTTTTAATGTTAAAGGCGGGAGATGCGAAGAATGTCAGGGCGCAGGACTAAAAAATATAGAAATGAATTTTTTGCCCGATGTTTATGTTCATTGTGAAAAATGTAACGGGAAACGCTATAACCGGGAAACTCTTGAAATTCGTTTTAAAGGAAAATCAATCAGCGATGTTCTGTACATGACTATTAATCAGGCTGTTGACTTTTTTGAAAATAACCCTTATATTATTCAGAAGCTCAAAGTATTAAAAGAAGTCGGACTGGGATACATTAAATTAGGACAGTCTTCAACAACCTTATCGGGTGGTGAATCTCAAAGAGTAAAGTTATCTAGTGAACTTGCTAAAAAAGATACCGGCAAAACTTTATATATATTGGATGAGCCAACCACCGGACTACATTTCGACGACATCAGAGTTTTGCTCGATGTATTGGGAAATCTTATTGATAAAGGAAATACCGTTTTGGTTATTGAGCATAATATGGATGTAATTAAGGTTGCCGATCATATAATTGATCTGGGGAAAGAGGGTGGTGACGAAGGAGGACAATTACTTTGTGCAGGCACACCTGAAGAGATTTGCAATAATAAGAATAGTTATACCGCAAAATATTTAAAAAAAGAATTGCCAAAAACTAAAACAAATAAATAATCATAAACATTTAATATAACAGATATGTCAAAAACTAATGAAAAAAAAATAAGAGACGCTTTTAAACAAAAATCATGGAACGAAATAAAAACCTTCGACTCCTGGCGAATATTCAGAGTAATGGCCGAATTTGTAGAGGGATTTGAGCAACTCTCCAGAATGGGGCCTTGTGTTTCAGTTTTTGGATCAGCCAGGACTAAACCCGGAACAAAATATTACAAAATAGCCGAAGATATAGGATATAAATTAACAGAACGTGGATATGGAGTTATAACAGGAGGGGGGCCCGGCATTATGGAAGCTGCGAATAAAGGTGCCTCTAAAGGAAAAGGAATATCCGCAGGACTTAATATAGATCTCCCCTGGGAACAAAGTCCCAATAAATACATCGATCATGACAAACTTATATCCTTTGATCATTTTTTTGTCAGAAAAGCAATGTTTATGAAATATTCACAGGGGTTTATTGTACTTCCGGGTGGTTTTGGAACTTTCGATGAATTGTTTGAAGCTTTTACCCTTATTCAAACCGGAAAAATAGGAAGGTTTCCTATTGTTCTTGTAGGAACTTCATATTGGTCGGGCCTGATAGAATGGGTGAAAAATGTTATGCATTCTGATGAAAAGAATATAAGTGTTGAAGATTTTGATCTTTTTGAAATAGTCGATACAAGTGATGATGCTGTGAAGATTATAGATAAATTTTATTCGGAATTCCTTATTAAACCAAACTTTTAATTTTTTAATCTCCGGCTTATCTCCCTTTTAATATCTTTTTGTTTAATATCTTCACGTTTGTCATGAAGCTTTTTCCCTTTGGCAAGAGCAATCTCTAATTTTGCCAATCTGTTCTCATTAATAAACAACCGGATAGCAATAATAGTTAATCCTTTTTCTGCAACTTTTTTCTGCAACTTAAACAATTCCCTTTTGTTTAGTAATAATTTGCGCATTCTTCCTGGATCATGATTAGCATTCGATCCGAAATCATATTCAGATATATGTAAGCCCTTAACCCATAGCTCATTATTAATAAAATGACAATGAGAATCAGCTATATTTGCTTTACCAGTACGAATAGATTTTATTTCAGTTCCTGTTAATTGAATACCTGCAACATATTTTTCAATTAGCTCAAACTCAAATCTGGCTTTTTTATTCTTAATGTTTATTCTGTTTGTCATCTATTTTGCTGTTATTAAGCTATAGTAATTTGCAAAAGTAAACAATTTTATAAAAAGGGACGAGTAACAAGAATTATTAGCATGAAGCATGTTGCACAAATATGCAACCCCTACTGGGTTGATTGTCTATTTGTTCAATTATTTTCTATAAATATATGTCCACTACGTGGATTCGTAAAAATAATGATAGAATAAAATTAGATAGTCCGGTAATTATATTATTTCTTATAAATGATTTTGGTTTTATTAATAGGTCATACTGCGTAGCAGTTTGATATTTGTCACAAAAAAATTGATAAATATTTTTACTTTTACAAGTAATATTTGGAATCAATTTTTTTCCCATGTCAGTATCCAGCTATAATCTTATAACCGTGCTTGGGGCAACAGCTTCGGGCAAAACTTCATTTGCTTCAAACCTGGCATACAAACTAAAAAGTGAAATAATCAGCGCCGATTCACGTCAGGTTTATAAAAGAATGGATATTGGTACAGGGAAAGATTACATGGACTACATCGTAAATGGCAAAAAAATTCCATATCATATTATAGATATACTTGATGCAGGCGGTAAATACAATGTATATGATTATCAAAGAGATTTTCTTATTGCTTTTAATAATATTTCCACTAAGAAAAAAATACCAATCCTTTGTGGTGGTTCAGGAATGTACATAGAAGCTGCAGTTAAAGCTTATAAGCTAATAGAAGTACCTCCAGATGAAGATTTGAGGACTGAACTTGATAAAAAATCTTTGGAAGAACTTACGAAAATTCTCAAATCATCAGCAAAACTTCATAATACAAGCGATATTTTATCAAAAAAGAGGGCAATAAGAGCAATTGAGATTCAGAAATATTATGATAAACATTCTGTGAAAGAAACTGAATATCCTGTTATAAATAATATATTTTTAGGAATAAAATTTGACAGAGATTCCAGAAGAAAAAGAATATCAGAAAGGCTGAAGCAAAGGTTTGATATGGGAATGACAGATGAGGTAAAATCCTTACTCGATTCAGGGATTAAAGCTGAGAATCTGATATACTATGGTCTTGAATATAAGCATATTACTAATTATCTGATTGGTAATATTTCATATAACAGGATGTTTGCTGAATTAGAAACAGCAATACATCAGTTTGCCAAAAGACAGATGACCTGGTTCAGAAGAATGGAAAAAATGGGCGAAAAAATACACTGGATTGATGGCTATAAAACAATGGAAGAAAAAACAAATATAGCTCTGAATCTATTGGTTTATAGCAATTGAAATATTAGAAATTACAAAAGAAAATTACTTAATAATAAAATAAGAATTTGTGAAAATATTAGTTACCGGCGTAGCAGGTTTTATAGGATTTCATTTAGCAAACCGACTTGCAAAAAAAAATCATTCAGTTATCGGGATTGATAATCTGAATAAGCTTTATTATGAAGACCTTAAGTATGGGAGACTTGTTGAGTCAGGCTTCGCCGTAAAACATATTACTGAGGGAGAAAAAATAAAAAGTAAAAAATACTCAAATTATCAGTTTATTAAGCTTGACATCAGGGATGAAAAAAATATTTGTCAACTATTTGAGAATGAAAAGTTCGATATTGTTTGTCATCTTGCTGCTCATGCAGGTGTCAGGTTAAGCCTCAGCCAACCTCGATCATATATAGAATCGAATATTAATGGTTTTATAAACATTCTTGAAGCTTCAAAAAACAGTAAAATTAAACATCTTTGTTATGCCAGCAGTTCAAGTGTTTATGGACTCAATGATTCTGTTCCTTATTCAACCGGAAATAACACAGACCATCCAATAAGTGTTTATGCGGTTACAAAAAAAACTGATGAATTATTAGCCCATTCATATAGTCATTTATACAATTTACCAACAACAGGTTTAAGATTCTTTTCGGTTTACGGGCCATGGGGCAGGCCTGATATGGCATATTTCAAATTTGTTAAAGATATTCTTAATAATAAGACTATAGATATTTACAATAATGGGCATCTTAAGCGTGATTTTACCTATATAGATGATATTATTAACATAATGGAAAAATTATTATTTCAGCCGGCTTCTAAAAACACTGAATGGTCGGGTAAGAATCCTGATCCAGGAAGCTCACTATGCCCTTATAAAATCTACAATATCGGTAATAATTCGCCTGTAAATCTTTTGGATTTTATTCAAACTATTGAAAAAGAACTTGGTATTGAAGCATTAAAAAGATTTCTTCCAATGCAGGCAGGCGATGTAAATACAACATGGGCAGATGTTGAAGATCTTGTTGATAATTTTGATTATAAACCAAACACCAATATTTCAGAAGGAATTAGAAATTTTGTTAACTGGTATAAAAAGTACTATGATATAAAGCCCTGATAATTAGTCTATTTCTTCCCTCTTTCCAAATTATCCAGTCGGTTCAGCCCACGAACTCCAAATATATAATTTGGTACTACTTCCAAAGATTTTTTATATAACTCTCTGGCCTTTTTTATATTGTTAAGATATTCATAACAAAGACCTTCATTATAATATGCATCAGCATAAGTAGGATCTTTTTGGTAAGCAAGTTGAAAATAAGGAATAGCCCTTTCATAATCTTTAATGAACTCCAGATAAATATAGCCGGTATTAAAATAAGGAACCTCAAATTCAGCATCCAGCTCATCGGAAATAAATTTGTACTGGGCAATTGCTTCCGGATACATACCATGCTTCTGGTAATACAATCCCAGTTGTATCCTAACCTCAACGTGTTTACTATTAATATCTATAGCATTCTTAAAATATCCTATTGCAAGATCATCATCACTCAAAGAATATACAATGCCAAGCATCATATAGGCATCAAAATAATCAGGATTTACTTCTGCTGCACTCTGAAAATTTCTAATTGCCTTGATTGTATCCGCAGTTTCAAGAAATATCAAACCTCTTATGAAATACGATTTTTCGTTATACCTGTCGATATTTTGCAATTTACTAAGATATTGATGCGATTTTTGATAATTTTTCAGATAGTAATAAAACTCACTTATTTTCAGCAGAGTAGTAGTATCGTTAGGAAACAAATCAATTCCTCTCTCCAGAGAGCTGAGAGCCTCCTCAGGCCTTTTTAAACTAATTAAATTATCCGATTCTAATATATAAAATTCGGGCCTTGTAGAATCTCTTCGCATTGCAATTTCAAGATCATCGACCGCCTCTTTATATCTTTGTTGTTGTCCATACAATATTGCTCTAAGATAGTAATTTTCAGCATCTTCAGGATTTGCCCTAATAGCTTTATTGATTTCAGATATTTCAAGAGCAGGTTTGGAATCATCTGTTGTTTGTTCTGATTGTTGTTTGGCTTCCTCTTTATTTTCAACTTTCTGTTTACAGGAAGTAATAATTACAATCAAAAATATTAAAAGTAATAATCTCATTTTGTTCTTTGATTTATAAATTAGTTTTACTGGGGTTTGAGAATTTCAGTAATTTTTAGGGTTAGTTCATCTGATAGCTCAGGATTATCCTGTAATAATTGTTTCACGGCCTCTCTACCCTGCCCCAGTTTGGTTTCTCCATAGCTAAACCATGAACCGCTTTTCTTAATTATCTCATGTTCAACGCCCATATCAATTATTTCTCCGAGTTTGGATATTCCCAAACCATACATCAGATCAAATTCGGTTTTTTTGAATGGAGGAGCAACTTTGTTCTTTACAATTTTCACTCTTGTACGGTTACCAACAACATTCTCACCATCTTTTATTTGTCCGATTCTTCTAACATCTATTCTAACTGATGAATAAAATTTTAATGCATTTCCTCCGGTAGTAGTTTCAGGATTACCAAACATTACACCTATCTTTTCTCTTAACTGGTTAATAAATATCACACATGTTTTTGTTTTAGAAATGCTTGAGGTAAGTTTCCTTAATGCCTGCGACATTAACCTGGCCTGAAGCCCCATTCTAGAATCTCCCATCTCACCTTCAATCTCAGCTCTTGGAGTAAGTGCTGCCACAGAGTCAATTACAATAATATCAATTGCACCAGACCGTATAAGGTGATCGGCAATTTCAAGAGCTTGCTCTCCATTATCAGGTTGTGAGATAAGTAAATTTTCTATATCTACCCCGAGTTTTTCTGCATAAAAACGGTCGAAAGCATGCTCGGCATCAATAAATGCAGCTATTCCTCCACCTTTCTGAGATTCAGCCATTGCATGAATAGCCAGGGTAGTTTTTCCTGACGATTCCGGGCCATAAATTTCAACAACCCGTCCTTTAGGATAGCCACCTATTCCCAGAGAAACATCAATTCCAATGGAGCCTGATGGAATAAACGGAACATTTTCAATGGCATCGTCTCCCATTTTCATAATAGTTCCTTTTCCAAAACTCTTTTCAATTTTATCAAGAGTAAGTTGTAATACTTTTTCTTTTTCCTTGTTTATCTTCAATTCTTTTTCATTTTCCATTATTATCGGGGCTATAAGATTAATATTATTTACCACTGTATTATATATGATTTAATATCCGGTGAATGGAAAAAAATTATTATTAATATTATGAATCCAAATTAATAAAGCTTCTCTGAGTACTGAATATCAGCACTTTCCATTACATAGGCCAGGTAAATCTATATTTTATGTAAACTTACAAATATAGCTTGTTATAGCCAACAGAAATTGTCAAATTTCCAATATTCATTTTTCCAATTTCCATAACTACATGTATATATGACAGTAAAAAGTTGAAAAGTTGTCAATAATTTTCGAAAATTGATTAAAATGTACTACTTTGGTTGTCCAAAAATTTTTTAGTACTGAAGCTTCGATAAAGGAAGTTAGTTATGGATAATAAAGAGATACTTAAAGAAAAGAACATTGTTAATGAAGATATTAAAAGCGGAAATGATAAATTTCTGATACTTCATAATGATGAAATAAATACATTTGACTTTGTTATTGAAACACTGGTTGATGTTTGTAAGCACGATAGCACTCAGGCAGAACAATGTGCATGGATAACCCATTACCAGGGCAAATGTGATATAAAGAAAGGGCAATTAAGCACCCTTAAACCTCTGAAAGATGAAATTATTGACAGGGGATTATCTGTTACAATTGATTAATATTCATAAAAAAATAATATGATTATAGTAGGAATTATTTTACTGATAGTATTCGGTATCCTTTTGCTATTACTTGAATTTTTTGTTGTCCCGGGATTAACCATATCAGGTATTTTTGGATTTCTTTTATTAGGAGGAAGTATTTACCTTTCTTATAATTCTTTTGGTTCGCCAACTGCACATTTTATACTAGCCGGGGTTATTATTCTGGTAATTATTACATTGGTTTATGCATTCAAGTCAAATACCTGGAAAAAAATTGCATTAAAATCCAGTATCGACAGTAAGGTTCTTGATATAACTGAGCTAAACATTTCTATTGGTGATAAAGGTAAAACCATAACCCGATTGGCTCCAATGGGCAGGGTTATGATAAATAATAATAGTATTGAGGCTAAATCGACCGGTCCTTTCATTGATGAGAATACTGAAATACAAGTTGTTAAAGTATTAAATACAAATATAGTTGTTAAACAATTAAATAAATAAACATTATGGATAGTACTATGGGTGTAACTATTGCAATTATTGTTGCAAGTTTTGTAGGTCTGGCGATCTTATTATATGTAATCCCGATTGGATTATGGTTTCAGGCACTAATTTCAGGTGTAAGAGTATCGCTTGTACAGTTAATTTTTATGCGTTGGAGAAAAGTTCCGCCATCAGTTATTGTATCAGCTATGATCACTTCAAAAAAAGCCGGTTTGGAAATTTCCAGAGATTCTCTGGAAGCACACTACCTCGCAGGTGGGCGTATACAGACTGTTGTAAAGGCACTTATTTCTGCAGAAAAGGCCAACCTCGATCTTAACTTTAAAATAGCTACGGCGATCGACCTGGCTGGACGTGATGTTCTTGATGCTGTTCAAATGTCGGTAACCCCAAAAATTATCGATACAAACCCGGTTAAAGCTGTTGCAAAAGATGGTATTGAGCTTATAGCCAAATCGAGGGTTACAGTAAGAGCAAATATTAAGCAGCTTGTTGGTGGTGCAGGTGAAGAAACTGTTCTTGCCCGTGTTGGAGAAGGTATAGTATCATCAATCGGATCGACAAAAAATCACAAAGAAGTACTTGAAAATCCTGACGCTATTTCCAAGGTAGTACTTGAAAAGGGACTTGATGCAGGAACTGCATTTGAAATATTATCTATTGATATTGCTGATATTGATATTGGGAAAAATATTGGAGCCGTTCTTCAGATGGATCAGGCCGAGGCAGATAAAAATATTGCACAGGCAAAAGCCGAAGAAAGAAGGGCTATGGCTGTTGCGCTTGAGCAGGAAATGATTGCAAAAGCTCAGGAAGCCAAGGCTAAAGTTATTGAGGCAGAAGTACAAGTACCTCTTGCCATGGCTGAAGCATTTAGGAAAGGTAATCTGGGTATTATGGACTATTACCGGATGAAAAATATTGAAGCGGATACAGATATGAGAGATTCTATTGGCAAACCGACAAAAAGGCCACCAACAAAATAGATCGAAATTCATTTAATATTTTGCAATTAGTAATCTAATTTTTACTTTTGCCAACCTTATTGGAGAGGTGGGAGAGTGGCTTAATCCACCAGTTTGCTAAACTGACGTAGTCATAACGATTACCGGGGGTTCGAATCCCCCCCTCTCCGCTTTCGGGTGTGGGTGTGGGTGTGAGTGTGGGTGTGAGATTTTGATTTTTGATTTTTGATTTTTGACTTTAATTCCTTAAGATATGTTTGATTTTGAAAAACTTGATGTTTACCAGAAGATAAAGCAGTTAAACGTTAGAGTTTATATTCTTCTAAATGGATCAAAAAAGATTGATCCTTTTATTGTTGATCAATTAAAAAGGGCCAGTATGAGTGTTTTATTAAATCTGGCTGAAGGAACGGGAAGAATTTCGATTCCCGACAAGAAAAATTTTATAACGATAGCGAGGGGAAGTTTATTTGAATCGGTTGCAATATTTGATTTTTTAAAAGAGTCGGCACAAATAAGCAATGAAGATTACGATTCATTATACCCTGATTATGAGACCATTTCTAAAATGCTTTTAGGAATGTACAGAAGTTATGACAAATAATTTGAAATTCAATATTAATTAGTATTTTTGCAAGCTGAAAAATCACACACCCACACACACACACACAAACACACACCAGAATCGGGGTGTGGCGCAGTCCGGTTAGCGCACCTGCTTTGGGAGCAGGGGGTCGCAGGTTCGAATCCTGCCACCCCGACAACGAAAAAGCCAGCACGAAAGTGTTGGCTTTTTTATTTTCAAACGAGCCAAGCTTGCTTGAGTGAGTTTAGAAAATATAAAAGACAATAGTCCGTCAGGACAAGGCTTTTGAGTTGAATGATCCCCACCACCAGGATCACACCGACTAAAAGGAGGGGTAATCCTGCCACCCCGACAAAAGCTAAAAAACCAATCACTATTTTGTGGTTGGTTTTTTTTATTTTAGAAAGCGTTGAAAATTTATTTTCATACGCGAAATAAAATAAAGAAAATGAGCAGCCTTTTGGCTGTGATTGTTTTTTAGCTTTTAGGTTACATCAACACAAAGATGTAGCCGTTTTTCTTTTTACAAACAAATTCACCAACATTTGAATTTGTTTTTTGTAATCATATGTTAAATTATTAACAACGAATCAACTTGGCACTGTAGTTTTTAAAAGAGTGAATCACTTTTTCTCATAATCATTCGATATATTTATTTTATGTGTACTAAATCCTGAATTGGTTTCTATGTTTAAAAGATAAACTCCGTCTATTAATAAAGTTAAATCCAAATTTATTTCCTTTTGACTTGTTTTAAAACTTTTACTATATACCTCACTTCCAGTAATATCATAAACATTTATACTTTTAATTTGTTTCGATAAATCCAGATTATCAATTCTAACCGTCCCCTTTGATGGATTAGGATATATTCTGATATCTCCATTTTTGTCTTGTATCTCTGCACTACCAGTCTCAAATCCTACATTCTCAAATAATATTAAATCTCCTAAAAAACTTGCTCCAGCAATAATATCATCATCTCCATCCTTATCAATATCGATTACAGCGAGTGCAGTTCCACCTGAAAAGGAAGAACGAATATATGTCTGTCTAAAAGAGAAATTGTTGTTATAATATAGTAGCAACATTCCTGGATCTTGACTTGTAACCACTATGTCAATGTCTCCATCCTTATCAATGTCAGTACCAATACCTTTAAAAACTGTTCCTAAATTATTAGAAACAACGTTTTTGGTCCATTGATTTGTTAAAATATTATCGCAAATCCAATAAGATAGTTCATTCCTGTACCATGCAGAACCAATAATGTCTAATTGCCCATCAAGATTTATATCACATAATGTACTATTCCCAAATGCATTTGAATTTGCGATTACATTTTCTGTCCAAGATGTTCTTTCTCCGGAATTTTTCCACCAAACTGATTTGTTACTATAAAAATTACCAGCTATTATGTCAATGTTGCCATCATTGTTAATATCACCCAATGTTGCATTATGTGCACCTGTATATGATGCAGTAAGTATTTGTTCATCCCAACTATTTGTTGACATATCGTCATTATAGAATACAGATATTTTATTGTTTGCTACACTTATTCCAACAACATCGACTTTGCCGTCATTGTCTAAATCGCCGCAAGCGCTGGCATGAGCATTAGACCAGCCAGAAACGATTGTATGTTTTGTCCATTCTTGAGTAGGGTCTCCACTACTTTCCCACCAGCAAACAGTTCCGTTTTCCCATGATGAAGCCACAATATCAAAAGATTCATCGTCATTGATTTTATCAACATCTATAGACATTACATGCATATATGTATTGTCTACAACAAATCTTGTCCATTGAATTGGATCGCCTCCTTCATTTCTCCACCAGGCTATCCCTTTGCTTGTTGAGGAAGGAGTATGTTGAGACCCTCCTACAATATCATAATCCCCATCATCATCAAGATCAATTATCTTTATTACATGGATTCCCATAAAATAATTATCGATAGAATGACTTTCAAATGCAATAATTTGACTGAAGAGGCAATTTAAATTTAAAATTGCACCAACAATAAAAATTAAAAACGTAAAAGTAACTTTTCTCATAATTGATTTTTTTTAAGTATAAATTAATTTTATCAAATAAATATTATTAGACTTATATGTTTCAGGTTGTTTGTCGTCAGCAATGCTCGGGCAGTTTATAGACTAAAGTTAAGAGATATACTATTTGCAGTAAATTTAGATATTAAAATAAACAATAAGAAAAAACAATAGTACAAACCTACAAACAGCACTTATCAAATAACCGTTGCCAGTTACTGACTATCATTTGGTGTAAAAATGTGCGTCGTCAGCTAAAAGAGAAATAATTTATTTATCTTTAATGATAATTAAACAACTTTATACTAAGTATTAAGGAAATATCATGTATTATAATTACCGACCCACTTTCTTAGGAATAAAAGTAACTGACATATTATCTTCAGCTATCGGGTTACTGATACATACACACCGGTAGTTATATTTGTAACCGGGATATAATCGAAATAACTGTAATACAGATATACAATCGATATGTGCAAGGCTGAAAACGGCATGAGATGATAAAATGATATGCTTGAAATTAATGAACCAACAGGGATTCTAAGAAAGTACATTAAGAACTATTGCATTGTCGAAATCAATAATTCAATGGACTATATGCCATATGAGCGGGTTTTTCCTCATGGGAATGTAACTTTGGTTTTTCATTATGGTTTACCCTCAAAATTCAAGAAAAAAAAATCAAATGAATATATTGAATCAAGTCTGGTTATTTGCGGGCAACAAACCGGTTATTATGACTTGTCATTATCAGGAAAGACCGGAATGATTCTTATCATTTTTAAGCCACATGGCATTAAACCTTTCTTTAATTTACCAATTAATGATTTGCAAAACAAAAACCTTTCAATGAGCGATTTGATTAAAAACGAAGCTATTGAATTAGAAGAAAAATTGTTTAATTCTAAAAACAACAAACAACGAATTATTCAATTGGAAAAGTTTCTAATAAAAAGGTTGAGTACGGATAATGACTCTGAGAGAATTGAGCATGCAATAAAACTAATTGAGAACTCTAAAGGACTATTGAAATCTAAGGTTGTAGCACAAGAATTGTGTTTAGGAATAAAGCAATTTGAAAGAATTTTTTCTAAACATGTTGGTTTAAATCCCAAGAAATTTGCAAGCGTTATCAGGTTTCAGAATGTAATACGAATGAAAATGAACAATGAAAATGCAAATATGTATCAATTAGCATTTGACAATGGTTATTATGACCAGTCGCATTTTATTCACGACATTAAAAACATAACAGGTCTTTCACCACGAAAATTTTTTAATGATAGGAAATAAAGACCATTTTTTACAATTTTTAATGTGGCGGAAGTGTTACTTTTATGCGACAAATTAAGATATTATGGAAACAAGTGAAAGACATAAGGAAATAGTTGAGTTTTGTTTAGCCAACTCAGATAAATCGGTCATAACTAAATATTCAAGATATTTCAAGGAGGGTTATGATGGCTATGGAATAGATTCAAAAATATTTGAAACTCAAAAAGCAAAGTGGGTAATTGCATGGGAAGATAAAATGGCCATAAATGATTACCTGAATTTAGGTGATACCCTCGTATCCACAGGAAAATTTGAAGAAGCTGCTTTTGCAACTCACTTCATTTTGTCAAAAAAAGATGAATTTACCAAAGATACATTTGAAAGAGTTGGAAGATGGTTAGAGAATGGAATCCAAAACTGGGCAAATACAGATGTATTATGCATGTTGGTTTTGTCTGAGTTTATTTTCAATGAGATTATTCAACCTATAGACTTTACTGACTGGACACAATCAAAATCAAAATGGAAAAGAAGAGCAGTACCAGTTACATTTGTTGAAACAATAAAAAAGGGATACAAAATAGAGCCTGTTTTATATGTGATAGAACAATTAATGTTGGATGAAGAGGAAGATGTTCAAAAGGGTCTTGGTACTCTTTTAAGAGAAATTTGGAAAAAACAACCCGATTTAGCGGAGTCATTTTTATTAAAATGGAAAGACACGTGCGGCAGAAAAATAATTCAATATGCCACTGAAAAAATGGATAAAAACAATAAAGCAAAATTTAAAAAGGACAAAAAATTAAAACAATAGAGCAAATAAATACTGACTTGGTTTCATATTGTGGGTTCTATTGTGGAGCATGCCCAACTTTTATAAAGGGAAAATGCAAAGGATGCAAAGGAGATAGTCCTAAATGTGCTGTGGGATACAAGGCATGCAAGGTTAGACCTTGTTGTATTGATAATGAATATAATAGTTGTGCAGATTGCAAAAAGTACTGCTCCGTCAGAGATTGTAAATTGTATAATCCTCTTATGATAAGATTTGGTCAATTCATTACCCGGACAAATCGAAGAAAAGGAATCGAAATGATTAAAGAAAAAGGAGGAGCTGAATTTGTAAATTTTATGTCTGACAAGAATT
>JBHOTF010000034.1:0-26018 GCA_042584005.1 Bacteroidota bacterium | reverse complement strand
TTAAATACACCTCAATTAATTAAAACGATTGGAACAAATGAGCAAGCTTATAATGAATTAAATAAAAACAGGTCAACTTTATTAGCATTAAAATTAGTTGGAGCTGCAGGAGGAATAATGATTATTTATTCAATAGGTGAAGTTGTAATAGGAAAGAAGGCTGATTTAATAACTGGCGGAATAGGTGTTGGATTAGTGCTTTTTTCAATACACCTATCTAAAAAAGTCAAAAACCGGGTTAGAATTGCCGGGAATACTTTTAACAACAGGCTAAAAACAAAATCAAAATCTGATAATATTAACCTGGATTTAGGATACACAGGAAATAGTATTGGATTGTATTTGAGGTTTTAATGAGCCCATAACCACTCAACCACTTAACCACTCAACCAACATACCAATATACCAATCCACCAATACACCAATCCACCAATATACCATATACCATATCCCAAATTCAGAATTGTTTTTTTCACCCCACTAACTCAGACCCCACTAACTCAGACCCCAGACCTCATATCGCATATCCCATTATCAATTTTCAATTTTAATCCTGTCCATAATATGAATCAGAACCATGCTTTCGTTTATAATGTTTGTCTAATAAGGCTTTATCAATACTTGCTTTATTATCCAAATGCAGAGTATGGTAAGCTGTTTTTGCCAGCTCTTCTAAAACCACTGCATTATAGACAGCCTCATTTGCATCATTTCCAAAGGTGAAGGGACCATGGTTGTTGACAAGGACAGCGGGCATTTTTAATGGATCAGTTTCATTATAACATTCAGAAACTACCAATCCGGTATTTTTCTCATAATTATGTTGAATTTCTTTTTGAGTAAGTTTTCTTGTACAGGGAATATCGCCATAAAAATGATCGGCATGGGTTGTACCAAGGCAAGGAATTTTTTTTCCGGCCTGGGCCCATATTGTTGCCCATGTTGAATGTGTATGAACAATACTTCCAACAGAAGGTAGTCTCTTATATAATTCAAGGTGAGCAGGTGTATCTGAGGAAGGTTTAAGTATTCCTTCAACAGTTTTACCGTCCATATCGACTACAACCATATCGTTGGCCGACATTTTTTCATATGAGACACCACTTGGTTTAATAACAATAAGACCCTGTTTTCTGTTTATACTACTTACATTCCCAAAAGTAAAAATCACCAAACCATATTTCACCAGGTCAACATTAGCGTTAAAAACATTATTTTTCAGATTCTTAAGCATATCGTAATAAATATAAAGTCAAAAGTCAAAAGTCAAAAATCAAAAGTCAAAAGTCAAAAATCAAAAGTCAAAAGTCAAAAGTCAAAAATATCCGAAACTTGAAACTATTCACATTTTCTTGCTAATTGTCATCCAAAGGGGTTCTCGTTTTTATAATTAACTCCCTTTGGTAAATTATAAAATATATCGTTTAAACCCAGCATCTTAGCAACATTAAATAAGGTTTTACCCGCATGACTGAATGCAACACCGGTATGATGAGGAAATTTTTCTTCTATAAGAACATTTCTATAGAATCTTCCCATCTCATTAATTGCAAAAACAGCAATGCTACCAAAAGATTTTGGGTCAATATCAAGAATTTCCCCTTCTGCTATATAAGATTTTAATTTTCCTTCTGCAGTGGCTTGAAATCTGAAAATAGTTATATTACCAGGCATAATATTCCCTTCAAGAGTCCCCCGTGTAATATCAGGTTCTTTATCAGGTTCCAGAAGTCGATGCATAATTAGCTGATGTTTCATTGATGGATTGCTCATACAGCTTGAGCATGTATTCCCACAATGAAATCCCATGAAAAGGTCTTTTGATGAATACCTGCCGGTTTTGTTTCCTGCTTCCTTAATCATATCATAAGGAACTGAATTATTAATATCAAGAAGTGTGGCCGGAGCATTTGTTGCTGCAGTAATCATATACTCACTTAATGCACCATATATATCTGTTTCACAAGCGATTGGAATCCCTCTGGAAGCAAAGCGGGAGTTCACATAACAGGGAACGAAACCAAATGCAGATTGGAAAGCTGGCCAGCATTTATTTGCAAAAACCCCAAATTCAGAAGCTCCAAGATTTTTCTCCATAAAATCTGAAAGCACAAGCTCATATCTGGCTAATTTTTCGAGAACACCGGGATGATTATTTCCTTTTCCCAGCTCATTTTCCATATCAATAATAATATCCTTAATTCCAGGATTTCCTTCAGCAGATTTATATAGTTCAAATAAATCCAGCTCACTATTTTCCATAAGCTCGACCCCAATATCATATAAAGGTTTAATTGGAGCATTACAAGCAAGAAAATCGTGAGGCCGTGGACCAAATGAGAATATCTTGAGCTTTTTAAGGCCCAAAAGCACTCTGGAAAGAGGAATAAAATCGCTAATCATTAATGCAATTTCATTAGCTGTTCCAATGGGATATTCAGGTATATAAATTCTAAGATTACGTAATCCTATATTATATGATGCATTCAACATTCCGCATAATGCATCACCACGGCCATTAATAAGATTGTTGCCCGACTCTTCAGCAGCGCCAACTACCATAACAGGCCCTTCAAATTTCTGAGCAAGAAGAGTAAGCGGTCCTTCTGGTCCGAAATTACCCAAATAGATTACGAGTGAATTAACATTTTTCTTTCTTATCTCTGTCAGTCCTTTAAGTACATCATTCTCATTTTCAATAACAGTTTCAATATCTGAAACCTTCAAATTGATTTTTTCGCATTCCTTAACAAGCTGTTTTCTTCGATTAATTGATAAGGCAATTGGAAAACAATCACGACTTACTGCAATAATTCCTACTTTTACTTCTGGAATATTTTTCATATCGTCAGGTTTTAATTAACTGTAAAATGTCAGTTATTAATTAATTCATATTTCAAAATTAAATCCTTCATTGGCAAGAACCTTATATTTTTTCTTATCAAAACTGTAAAGAAATGCTCCCTTTCTGGAATTTAACTTGTCTTTTTCCTCATGTTTGACAAGAAGACCAGTAGATAGAATTTTTTTTCTAAAGTTTCTTTTATCATAAGTTTTATTATATATAGCTTCATAAAGGCTTTGCAATTGAGGTAAGGTGAATTTCTTTGGAAGCAGTTCAAAACCAATGGGTCTAACCCTTGCTTTTCTTCTTAATCTTTTGAGTGCTTTATTAACCATTGTATTATGGTCAAAAATCAGTTCAGGCACTTCCGACATAGGGAACCATTGCGCACTATTCAGGCTAACAAGGTCTTTATCATAATCTTCTATTTTCAGGAGAGCGAAATATGCTACAGACACAGTCCTTTCACCGGGATCACGATCAACCTCTCCAAAAGTGAATAACTGCTCCATAAATACATTCTTAAGTCCTGTTAAATTGTGCAGTATTCTCTGTGCAGCAGATTTAAGATTTTCATTCAATTCAAGAAAACCACCCATTAAAGACCATTGTCCTCTGGCAGGCACTAAATCTCTTTTAACAACTAATAGCTTTAGCTCGCCTTCATCAAATCCAAAAATAATGCAATCGAGTGCTACAAAGTGTTTAGGAAAATTGTCATAGTAGCTTTTCATGTTTTAAATGTTTAAAAAATTACTTTTTGTATATCTTACCAGAAAAAGAAATATATTACAAAAACAATAGCTGCTATTCCTATGGCGCCAATATTAAAAGCCAATCCTGTTTTAAACAGTTTTCTTTCAATAAAAATAGCTTTTCTGTCGATCAATTTTGCAGTTGCATTATAAATAAGGATTATACCAATCAGTATAAATCCGGTTGCTAATACATATGCTGATTGGATTGCAAGGTGAGAATATGTTTTTAAAAGGAAGCTTACTATTATTGCTATCAATGCCCCCAGCAGAATAAAACCAGACCCGGTAATCTTATCAGATTTTTGTTGTTTTGGATCAGGTAGTTCTCCTTCAACTTTACATCCTTTTTCAAGTAAACTTATAGATACCGCTACAACAGTAAGGGCGATAAAAACATACCCCATTCTAATAAGAAATGGCATATCGCCTGCAAATATTTTCAAAGCAGCTCCCAATGGCAAAGTCAGAATTGCCACCCAAAGGGCAGCATTTGTGGAAGTTTTTTTCCATAGCAGTCCTAGAAAAAAGATAACGAATGCCCCGGGATATACAAAGGCTGTATATTCCTGTATATACTGGAAAACCTGATCGAGTGATTTCAAATTTGGTGCAACGAGAACCGCAATAAAGAGGGCAACAAATGCAACAATTCTTCCAACCTTCACTAATTGTTTATCTGAAGCTTTTTTATTTATATAGTTTTTATAAATATCCATTGTAAAAATTGTGGAAGTACTGTTAATCATTGAAGCAAGTGATGAAACAATTGCGGCTGCCAATGCTGCAAATGCAAGTCCTCTAATTCCTGCCGGAACAAAATTTGCAAGAAGCCAGGGATATGCTTCATCCGACCGGCCAATATCTGCATTTAATACATAAGCTGTAATTCCCGGAATTACAACGAGAAGAGGAACAATAATCTTCAGATATCCAGCGAAAATAACACCTTTTTTAGCTTCTTTGATACTTTTTGCTGCCAGACCTCTTTGAATTATATATTGATTAAATCCCCAATAGCCAAAATTTGTCACCCACATTGCTCCCAAAACAACTGCCAGTCCCGGAAGGTCAATAAATGCATCTTTGGTAGTGAGAACATTCCCTGCACTATCAAGTGTATCAGGTATTATCGACTGGCCCTGTTCAACCACCATATGAAACTTATCAGGGGCCTGTTCAATAAGAATTTTCAAACCTGCGAAAAAACCTTCACCTCCCGACAAAGCATTAAGTCCCAGATAGGTTGTAACCAAACCACCCGCTACAAGGAAAATAACCTGTACCACATCTGTCCACGCAACAGCTGTTAATCCACCATATAATGAATATGCGGCTGCAAAAACAGCAAGTCCAATTATTCCGTATAACAATGGAAAGCCAAGAATTTTCTCAAGAGCGAGGGCTCCAAGGTAAATAACCGAAGTAAGGTTAACAAAAACATAAACAAGAAGCCAGAACACAGCTAAACTCGTACTAACTCTTTTATCGAATCTTTGCTCACAGAATTGTGGCATTGTGTATATTCCCTTTTTAATAAAAATTGGTAAAAAATATTTACCAACCACGATTAGGGTAATTGCTGCCATCCACTCATATGATGCAATAGCCAAACCAATTGCATATCCTGATCCCGACATTGCTATGAAATGCTCAGCAGAAATATTTGCCGCAAGTAAAGATGCACCAATCGCCCACCATGTAAGAGAACGGCTTGCAAGGAAATAATCCTGTGCAGTTTTTTGCATTCCTTTTTTTGTCCTGGAAACCCATAGACCAATAAACACAATCAGGAGGCAGTAAGAAATAAAAACAATATAATCAAGTGGGGCAAAATTTGATTCCATAATATTTTATAAATTTAAAATAGCATAGCAATATATATATTTATGTCGATTTTGCATACTGAATCTGCAATAATATATAGATTATTTAAGCGTATAATATACGCTTATACTCTTGATTTTTAAAATATATATTCCAAAAAAAAAAAATTATGTAATAAATTATTTCTGATACAAATTGGGAAATTGAAAAAAAGATCAAAAAAAAAGCCTCACAAAATTGTGAAGCTTAAGTTCTTACTTGCAATAAAATTTGACTATGCTAGTCTTACATTTATTGCGTTTAAACCTTTTTTACCTTCTGCGAGCTCAAATGTTACTTCATCATTTTCATTGACCTTATCGATCAAACCAGTTGCATGTACAAAATACTCGTTGTCAGATTCTTTGTCCTTAATAAATCCAAAACCTTTAGATGCATTAAAAAATTTTACTATTCCTTCTTTCATAATATGTTATTAATATAATGGCACAAAGGTAATAAATAATTTATTAATTACCAATATCATAGAAAAAAGATTGAAATTTCGTACTTGAGTAAAATCTATTAAATACTATTCTTTTCTTAATGATTTGATAAGTTGTTTATTAATAGAGTATTTTGCAGTGAAATATATCCATAAAATTCCGCTTGCCAATACAGCCAGAACAAGCATTATCACAGTATTTTCAGCAATATTGAATGCGGGAGATAATAATGAAGGAAGTATTCCGGTTAAAGCTGCAATAATACCTGTTCCAACGCCGGTGAAAAGTAAAAATATATTTTCAATGAAAATTAATCTAAAAATCATTGTTCTCCTGTATCCAATGGCCATTAACAGTGCAAACTCATGTTTACGGTCGAGTAATGTCCTTAAAATAATAATTCCCATTCCAATTGTTCCTATAATAACTCCAAGTCCGCCAAGCATCATAAATACCGATAAATACGTGTTGGTAACCGAATTAAACTCTGCCAATCTTGTTGTAGCTTTTTGAACTTCTATTCCATAATCAATCAGGTTATTTTTGATAAAATCTGATATTTGTGATTGTTTATCTGCAGGGCCGTCAATAAGCATTATTTTCGAACCGCTGACTGATGGAAAATGTTTCATAAACATATTATCAGAAATAAGAATATTTCCCTGAAATATAGAACTGTTCAATCCCCCGATAATTAGAAGATGAATTTCCTTTCCATACTCATTCAGGTAAGTTAATGTATCTCCAATAGATTTCATTAAGCCCCATGTAATAACTGTTTGATCAGCGTAGGCGGGAATCACATTGTCTCCATAATATTCATTTAGCTCTAACCATGGGTTCTTTTTATCAATATTTTCTGCCAATCCGGCAAAAGAAAATGCATGTCGGTCATTAAGACTCTCTGGATTTAAACTAAGAATTCGTGGATTCTGTACCAGGTTAAGATTCAGACAGCTGGCATCGTCGCCTTCAAGACTGTGAAATTGAACAAAATCCACATCCATTAATTCTTCTATATCATAAAATCCAAGCATATTTCTACCATCTGAAGTATTAAGATCGTATAATACTGGCATAGTAGTTTCTGCCCAGAAAAGAAATCCACCGGTACCGGAACCCGGATTATTTTCAGCTCCATAAAATGTTTTACGATTCGATCCGGTTATTACAATAGTAAAAACACCGGTGGCAAGTAAAATAATTGTAGCGATACTTCTAAACCTGTTTCTGGCAACATTCTTCATTGCCAGCCATCTAATACTCGTATGTGTGTTTTTTGTTTTTTTATCCAGTCTGATGAAAAATAAACTCACCATACCACCGCAAGCTACCATAACCAATGCTCCAGCCGACAAGAACAAAGAGGTGCTATTTTCTATTGATGATAATAATGAATATAAAATAAGTATTAAACATCCGGAAATTCCTGTAATAGTAATGAGTTTACTAATAAACAAATTCCTTTTCTGCTTACTGTTTGAGTATGAAAAATTATTCTTAATAATATGGGCTACTTCTTGTCTTAACTTTCTGCGTGTAACAATATAAATAGCTGAAGCAGCAATAAGAAAACCACCAACTGCCCCAGTAATTAAGGTGAGCGGATTAATATGTACCTCAAGAATATTTGTTCTTACAGCATCTTTCCATACTGAGTTTAGTCCGGCCAACAGAACTTCATTATAAAGTAGCCCTGCAAATGCTCCTGTTATACCTCCTAATACTGCAACAATTAATGATTCGGCAAAACGAATTCGCAATATTTGTTTTCTGTCAAAACCCAGACCGGATAATATACCTGATTCCTCTTTTCTCGACTCGGTATTGAGAGTATATATTAAAACGGTAAGTAAAATACCGGCAAAAATTACGAAAAAACTTAAACTGAGAAACAACTCAGCAAAATCAACAGAGTTAGATGCATCCTTTAGTCCATTATTATATACAGGAACAAAAGACAGATTTAAATCTTCAGGGTTTAGTTTACTCAATATTTCCTTCCTAAGCGTTTCAATACCCGTATCTCCTTTATTAAAACGAATAGAAGTATAATTTCCAAACTTATTATCCCAAAGTTTATGCCCTGACTGTATTGAAATAAGTGCTTTTGGAGCACCTCTGAAATCATCCCAGTACTTTTCATCTTTATCTCTTATTTTGTCCAGATCAATAGGAATTCCTGTATTCCAGTCACTACAGCTACCGGCTTCCGACAATCCGGGAAAAGATGGCATGAGTGAACTATCTGAGATATTTCCCTGAGTTGGTATTATTTTTTTTACAATAAATGTTTTACTCTCTTCTTTAAGTCTGCGTAATGGCCCAATAATATAATAATCGAGGCTTATACTATCTCCTTTTGAAATACCAAGATCATTTGCCAGCCATTGATTAATTATGATTTCATCATCCTGAACATCATCAGGAATCATTGGGGCTGAAGCCGCTGTCACAAAAGAATAAGGTGTTTCTTTATTGTTGAATTTTATTGTATTTACCAGGTAGCTCAGGATTGTTTCAGCTTTATAAGCCTTATTTATCAGAATTGAATTGGAAATTTGCTTGTCAATAAATATTCTACTTGATAAAAGCTCATATTTTCCGTATTCTTCCAGTTCGTGAATTTCAACACCAGCATCTGCCAGCTTCCATATATTTCTAAAACAATCATTTAGCTCAAGTACACCAAGAGTTTTATTTGCATTATTACTACAAAGTATAAGATTTGCTAATGAAGATAATTCCAGTTTATCTGCCAAAAAATCCCGCAATACAAATATGTTATAGGGTGTTGATTGGTTAGATTTAAGGCTAAACCTTCCCATCTGTTTATCATTAGCAATTTCTATAACTTTTAACCTTAATGCTACAGATTGCACCTCCTCTGCTACAAAGGGTGCATTTAATGGAATTATATCAGCATTCTCCAGTCTTAATAAAAATTCGTCACCTATTTTCAGATCTAAATTCTGAGCAATATTATTACTAATAATAGCCTCATCTTCATGCAGTTGTGCAATATCCACATTAGACAATTTCCAAAAGCTGTTTTCTACACCATTTACATTAACTGAATTTATCCTGTTTTCGGTTTCCTGATTTACAGCTATTCCCTTTGCTATTAATAAGGCTGAAGTTTTTACATTTAGCTTTTGATTTATATTATCAGCCAGTTCTGCACGAACGAATCTGTCGCCGGTGGGCAGAGCGAATTTTGCATTTCCCAGTCTGGTATCTACAAGTTGTTTCAGACTGTATTTTACTGAATCACCAATAATCAAAGCACCTGTTAAGACAGCTGTACTAATTAGTGTTCCAACAAAAACCGCTAAATGTTGCCGTCGGAAATACCATAAACTTCTTTTAATAAATCTGCTAACCTTCATATTATTAATCACTCATTATCAAGTTTTTATTAAATCAAGTTTTCCATTGGAAAGTGAGTACATATTATTCATTTTTCCTGCAAGTTCCATAGAATGTGTTACAACAACCAATGTTATATTATGCTCCTTATTTATTTTTGATAACAATTCGCCCATTTGTTGTGCAGATTCCTGATCGAGAGAACCTGTTGGTTCATCAGCAAGAATTAATTCCGGCTCATTAATTAATGCTCTTACTACAGCAGCTCTTTGGCACTCTCCACCTGAAAGTTGCCCGGGTCGTTGAAAAATATTATCGGCAAGCCCTACATTTTCGAGTAAAACAATGGCTCTTTGGGCTGCTTCTTTTTGTTTCTTTTTATTTTTCTGTGGAATTAATGGGAGGAGAATATTTTCCATCATGTTCAGTTGTGGTAAAAGATGGTGCAATTGAAATACAAAACCAATATTATTATTCCGTAATTCAGCCAGCTTAGTATTATGGAATTCAGATATATTTTCTTTGTCGAACTTCACAGATCCGGAATCAGGCTTATCTAATGTTCCAATAATATTAAGAAATGTACTTTTACCTGAACCTGAAGGCCCAACAATGGAAACTGAGTCTCCACTATCAATTGATAAGGAGATATCATTCAAAACAATTCTTCTATGATTTGAACCGGGTATTTCGTACGATTTGCTGATTTTTTCTAATTCTACTATCATATATCTTTTTTTTATAACATATAACTGTTATACTGACATTAACAGATTATTCCTTTAATAGTTTTTGATATATTGTAACCATTTTTTCAGTCAACACCTTACTGTTGAACTTTGTAACAACTGCATTTCTTCCATTTTTACTCATTTGCTCTAATTTTTCAGGATTTGATAATACAAATTCTAATTTATCAGCAAGAGCATTTTTTATATTGGGTTCATAAATTTCTCCACCACCAGTTTCATTAATAATTTCAGGAAAAGCTCCTAAGGCAGGTTGTACCAAGGGGATACCTGATGCCAGGGCTTCGAGCTGATATCGTCCAAAAGCTTCACCCTTCAAAACAGGAACAGACATAAGGGTTAGTCCATTAAAAAACTCCTTTAATGCTTCCTGCCTGAAATCCTGAACAAATTCAATATCATTATGAAAACCTTTCTTTTTAAGCTTATTTATCTGATCATTTATAAATCTTTTATCGTCGCCTGTTTTCCCGCCTGATACTTTCAGTCGGGCATTTGTAAATTTAGTGTTAGTTTTAAGTTCAATAAATGCATCTATCAATAATCCAAAACCATTTCCCTTATTTATTCTCGACAGGTAGCCAATAACCGGAGTATTCAAATTAGGTGAATTATGAGTATACCTTTCATGATCTACACCAATATGAACAACATGAACTTTATTATCAGGTAAATTCATTTTGTTTTTCATTATCCCTGCAAAATAGTCACTTACAGCAACAAAAGCATCAACATCTTTTGCCTTTTCGCCAAGCATTTGCCAGAGCTGCTCTCTAAAAGGATCGTCCATTGCATCAATCCATACGTCTTCATCCTGTAAAGAACAAACAACAGGAATGTTAAGTTCTTCGCGAATTTTTTTTGCCATTCCCAATAATAATGCATTTGACAAGTGCACAACATCAGGCTTTTCATTAAATTTTAGAAAATCAATTAATTGCTGAAGTTCATCTTTTTGATGACCCTCACTTCCCTTCAGCATTGACATAGTCATTTTTTCAAGTCCGGATGCACGTGTTGAACCCGCTTTTTTTGCAGCATATTTAAGAATTGGTGCAGAATTAAAAAAATTCTCCAGCCAGGATGGCATATTTCTTAGAAGGCTAAAATTCTGTTTTAAATATATATTAACTGCTCCATAAAAAACGGGAAGATTATCTATTTCACTTTTTCCATTAGATGAAAGAGGCAAATATACAGGCAGAGTCATAGCATCATGCCCAATCGCTTTTAAAGCTCTTACGAATGCACTGTCGCGCAAGCAATTACCACAATAAAATGTGCCGCCAAATCCGGGAACAATGTTTATTATTTTTAATTTCTTAAAATTATGCATATTATATATTATATATTAATTATTAACACTTATTCAACTCTTGCCTGATACCTGATACCTGATACTTATTAGTTTCCAAAGGCATAGACCCTGCCATCCATAGCTGCAACAACAATCATGTTCTTAATTACTGCAGGAGAGCTGATGATAGGACTGCCAATTTCATATGACCATATTTTCTGGCCGGTATTCAGATCTAGTATGTATATTCTTCCATCACCGGAGGCTATAACAACCGTTTTTTTAGCAATTACAGGGGAGCCATCTATATTTCTTAGTGTTTTAAATTTCCATAATACTTCACCTGTAGATTTATCAAAACAATAAACATTTCTATCCTGAGAACCTATTATCACTTTATTTTCAGAAACAGCTGGTGACCCGATAAAAGACCCGGCATTATCATGTTTCCATACTATATCTTTACTTTTTAGATTGGCACAATAAAAACAACCATCGTGATCGCCAAAAAAAGCCATATCCTCGTAAATTGCAGCAGAAGAAGCGATATAAGTTGAAACATCAATTTTATTCACTGATTTTCCATTGCCCACATCCACCAGATGTAAAAATCCGTCACAACCACCGAACACTGCAATTTTTCCATTTGTTGCAGGAGCACCATTAATATAATTGTCTGATTCGTATTTCCATACAAGCTTTCCGCTAAGAGCATCTACACAATGAAGAAAATAATCATAACTACCCGTTAGTATCCATTTTTTCTTTTTATCAGGAGAAACTATCCAGGCAGAAGAACCTGATATCTGGCCATCAGTTAAATAAGTCCACTTTAATTTACCTGTTTTTGCATCTACAGCATATAAACTACCATCGAGGGTTCCCACATAAACAGTATTATCAAGATATAATGGCGAAGCTTCTATTGATGTTTCTGCCTTAAACTTCCAGTTAAGCGTACCTTTTTCTGAAATTGAATACAGGTATCCATCGTTTGAACCAATAAAAATATCACCGTCATATATTACTGGTGATGAAATAATTGCATCCTCAGTTTTAAAGTTCCACAATAGTTTTAAAGTTTTCGACAACTTCACATCTGTGTTCCCGGTTAAAGATGGGTTACCCCTGAAAGATTGCCAGCTATTATTATCCTGGGCAGTACCATCTAAGAACATGGATTGGACAAGTATAGCAAAAAAAAGTATTTTATATTTTATCATAACAATCATTATCAATATTAATTTCAATTATTAAGTTTTCTGTTATCATTTTTAAAAGCGAGAGCACCAGTCGGGCAAGCTTCCACACATTTTTCTGCTGTGCTAATTAATGCTTCCTTCAAACTTCTTTTCATAGGAATATCAACTTGAACATCAAAACCCCTGCCAACAAAACTAAGCCCTGTTAATTCACCATTTGCAGATGTAATCTCAACACATAATCCACACTTAATACATTTTTCTGATTCATAAACTACATATTCATGCTGAAAACTTTTTTTAATTAATTTTCTGTCAGCAAACATATATTTCTTCGCGCTTGCTTTATATTCATTTGCATATAATCTTAGCTTACATGTATCGGGCTTGCGGCAATCGCAATGCAAACAACGTTTAGCTTCATCAACAGCTTCATCTGATGTAAAACCGTTTAGTTTTCCCTCTTTTGGGATAATAACATTATCGGAAACAGATTCTTTCAAATATTCATCTATCTCAGTATCTGCCAGTTTATTAAATTTTGAATTAAAAAGTTTAGTAGCTTTTTCCGGTTTTTTTCCAAGCAGAAAGTTGTTTACCGATAAAGCTGATGCTTTACCCTGAGCTACTGCTCTTACTGCCATACTTATATTTCGAATAACACTTCCACATGCAAAAACGCCGGTGGTTCCGGTTTCATATGTGCCTGATTCATTATTAAAATCTGATTCAATTAATTGTAATTCTGTATATTTTGCATCAGCTTTTTCAATTTCCCCTGTTGCAATTATTACAGCATCAAAATCCCTTTTTATTTTTTCAAGAATATCTTTTGTTATTGTCTTATTGAGATTGAATTCCCCACCATATTTTTCTATCATTTTAATCTCATTCTCAAGAATACTTTTCGGGAGTTCATCATCCTGAACATTCAGCAGGCTACCACCTGCAATTTCATTTTTATCAAAAAGCACACAATTGTGTCCCCATTTTAACAAATAAAATGCACTTGCCAGTCCGGCAGGACCGGTGCCGATTACAGCTATTTTCTTTTTTGTGTTTGATTGTTTTGGTGGCAGGTAAATATCGGTATTATTAATCCCACTGGCCGCAACATATTTTTTCAACAAACATATTGAAACGGGGCTATCTATTTGTTTTCTCCGGCAGGCTTTTTCGCAAGGTGCAGAACAGATATAACCAAGAATTAAAGGAAGGGCTATTTCTTCTTTCACAACTTTAATAGATTCTGAAATATGACCACTGGCAATTAACCTGTTCATCAAAGGAATATTCATAAATGCCGGACAACTACGACGACATGGTGCCTCACAATCTCCAACATGATCGCTAAGCAATAATTCGAGTGCTTCTTTTCTTGCTTCAGAAATTTCCTCATCATTTGTAATTATTTCCATGTTCTCAGTCACACGCATTGCACAAGAAGGAAGAAGCACTTCATCATTTATATTTTTCACCAAACAAAGCATACAAGACGGAGAGTTAGAAAAACCATCCATATAACACATATTAGGTATGTGTATACCAATGCTTTCTGCCGCTTTAAGAACAGTAGTTCCTTCAGGAACATTTACCTCTCTGTTGTCAATTATTAATCGTATCATCTATCTGGTTATCACTGCATCAACCGAACAAGTCTGTTTGCAAATATCACATTTTATACATTTCTCTTTATCAATCCAATGTCTTTCATATGCTTTTGAAATTATAGCATCTGAAGGGCATCTCTGAGCACATTTTGTACAGCCTATACAGTTAGAATTAATTTCATATTCAATTATTTCTTTACATTTTCCGGTTGGACAAGTACCTTCTATATGAGCTTCATATTCTTTTCTGAAATATTTAAGTGTTGTTAATACAGGATTGGGAGCAGATCTTCCAAGTCCGCACATACTACCTTTTTTAATATTATCAGCTAGTTTTTCAAGAGTATTTAAATCTTCAGAATTTCCCTTTCCATTGCATATTTTATCGAGTATTTCAAGCATTTTTCTGGTTCCGATACGGCAAAAAGTACATTTTCCACACGACTGGTCCTGTGTAAATGCCAGAAAATAGCGTGCAATATCGACCATACAATCATTCTCATCCAAAACAACTAAGCCACCAGAGCCCATCATAGCTCCGGCATCTGTAAGCGATACAAAGTCTATTGTAGTGTCTGCCATTGAAGCCGGCAAACATCCACCCGATGGACCACCAATCTGCACAGCTTTGAATTGTTTTCCATCGGCAATACCACCTCCGATATCTTCAACAATTTTTCTAATGCTGATACCCATTGGAACCTCTATAAGTCCACCTCTTTTAACCTTTCCTGCAAGAGCAAAAACTTTAGTTCCTTTGCTATACTCAGTACCAATACTATTAAATGCAAGGGCTCCTTTACGGATAATCCAGGGCATCATCGAAAATGTTTCAGTATTATTTATTAATGTAGGTTTATTCCAAAGGCCTTTTTCTGAAGGGTAAGGGGGGCGAAATGTTGGATTTCCTCTTTTACCTTCAACAGATGCTATTAATGCAGTTTCTTCACCACACACAAATGCACCGGCACCCTCGAATATTTTTAACTGAAACGAAAAATCAGAATTTAATATCTTACTACCCAAATATCCATCTTTTTCACATGTTTGTATAGCTTCTTTAACTCTCTGTACAGCCAGCGGATATTCTGCTCTTATATATAACAAACCTTCATCTGCCCCTACAGCATATGCTGCAATAATTATTCCTTCAATAACACGGAAAGGATACGATTCCAGTAACATTCTGTCCATAAAAGCACCCGGGTCGCCTTCATCACCATTACAAATAACATATTTCTTAGCTGACCTGGTATTTTTTACTTGCTCCCATTTTTCTCCTGTTAAAAAACCGGCGCCTCCCCTTCCTTTCAGACCGCTTTCTTTCAAAATATTTATAATTTCTGCAGGGCTGGTTTTTTTCATACAATCTGATAAAGCATGAAATCCTCCCAATCGTTTATATTCATTTATATCTGAAGGTTTCAGAATACCATGATATTCAGTAGCTATATTAACCTGTCCATTAAGAAATTCTGAAACCGGTGTTTCTTTATCATCCAAAGAATATCTTTTTAAAGACTTTGGCACACTATCAAAAACTACATTTTCAAAAAAATTATTAAGGCTGTTTTTCACTTTATCAATAAGCTTATCAGACTTGAAATGTTTATGAACTACAGCTTTCACTTCTTCAGGTGCAATTTTTGTATATAAGGCAGTTTCTTCACCAGGTTTGAGAATTTCCATAAGTGGAACCTGATTACAAATACCTACACAACCAACATGTTTAATATTAACATCAATATTGTTTCTTCTTATAGTATTTTCCAGTTCTTCCATAACATTTGCGCTCCCACTTGCAATACAACATGATCCCAGTCCGATGCGAATTTCACCTTTTATTTCCTTATCATCAGTAATTGTTTTTACCTTTTTCTTTGAGCTTTTATGTTCAACATTAAGAAAATCTTCAAAAATTTCTGATACTTTTTCAGTATTTACATATCCGTAGGTTATATTATCTATCTGAATAACAGGGGCGATAGTACAACAGCCCATACATGCTACTTTTTCAATTGTAAAAAGGCCTTCGGAATCAGTATCTTCATTATCTTTCAGCTTCATTTTTCTTCTTAAAGCATCATAAACCTGCATTGCTCCTTTCACGTGACAGGCTGTTCCTACACATACTTTAATAATATGCTTACCAACGGGATTATGGCGAAACTGCGTATAAAAAGTAGAAATGCCGGTTATTTGTGAAAGAGTAATATCGGTTATTTCACAAACATGTTTAATGGCTTCTTGTGGTAAATAGTTAAACTCATTTTGTATTGCCTGCAAAATAGGAATTACCTCAAAAGAAGCAGTTCCTTTATCTTTTACTATTCTATCTACAATATTTATTATCTCTTTATTCAATTCCTAATCTTTAAATATCAATAATTCCTCATTTTCCAATGCAAAATAAATTATTATTTGAGCGGATATAAATTCTTCCGTTTGCAAAAGCAGGTGTGGAATATGCAACTTCACCTAATTTAGGTTCTCCTATCAGAATGTATTCTTTATCCAAATTAAAAATATGCATTACACCTTCTCTGTTGAGGATGTATACTTTATCATTAACAATCACAGGTGAAGAATAAAATCCATCTTCATATTCTTGTTCCCAGTATTTTTCACCTGTTTTTGGATTATAACAAGCTATCATGCCCCATGATGTAGGAATAATCAGATAATCTTTGGTTGCCACAGGACTGGGAATATCAGAGAGATATTCATCGTCCTCCCATAATAATTCCGGTTTATCTCCAATCTTTATGGCCGAAAGTGTTGCATATTCATTCATTACAAATACAATACCATCGGCATAAGCAGCTGAAGGACCTACTTCACCAAAAATACAATCGATACGCCATAATTCTTTTCCCGTAGCAGGATCATATGATATTACAAATGGATCGGCTACTGTAATGATTTCGGTGCGATTACCAGTAAACACTACTATTGGCGATGCCCATGAAATTTTAACATCCCTGTCGGTACTCCAAACGGTTTCACCGGTTTCTGCCGATAGACCTAATATTGTTGATGATCGGCCATGATCGTATTGAACAATAACAATATTCTTATACATGATTAATGATGAGGAATGCCCATAATGATTATCAGGCATACCTAAATTGCGACCCCAAACTCTGTTACCCTCCATGTCTACTCCAACAATATCGCCATTTGAAAAAATAGCATACACTCTGCTACCGTCAGTTGTCATTGTTGGTGCAGCATGTCCTGTATCGTTAGTTACATCAGGGGCCTTATCGGGAGATCCAGGGATGTTATCAACTTTTTCGTTCCATATTATTTCTCCATTATCACCATTAAAGCAATAAATAAATCTTTCAGTAGCATTAGCTCCAGACAGGAAAACTTTATTCTCCCATATTATTGGAGAATTATATCCATGGACAGGAATAGCTTTTTTCCATAATATATTATCTCCCGACGTGCCATCCCAGCTCTCAGGAAAATTTGTCTGATATACAATTCCATTTCCACTATGGCCACGGAAAGAAGGGAAATTTTTAGTTTTATCAGGCTCATTAGAAGCACTGGCCAATGACTCAGTATTTGTTATTGGTTCAGGGTCTTCAATTTTCTGTTTAGCAGTTTCCTCTACTTCAGCAGGAGTTTTTTCCACATCTTCAACAGGAGTTTTTTCCTGTTCTCCTACAGATTTTTCGACAGAAATCTCAGGTTTATCAATCACAGCTTTTGCTGATGCTGGCTCAGGCCCATGCTCCTCATTACCAACTATTTGCTCATTATCAGAACTAGCTGCCCTTGTAAACTTTTCTGATAATTCATTGTGCGAAAGAAAGGCAAAAACCAAAGCAACAATAACTATAGCTCCGCCTCCAATAGAGATCCATTTTCTGGCATTTTTTTGTATTATTAAATAATTCTCACCCTCTCCTTCCGAAATTTTCGGTTCTATTTTTTTTGCTGAATTAAGAATTTGAAATGCTATTATTAATACCGCTATACTAGCTAAAAGTAAATATCCACCCATCCTGATCTGCCATTGGTTTGTGAAATATGCTTTTCTAACAAGCAGATCAAGAGATCTGATTTCATTCCTAAGAATATCATCCTGGGGATTTTCATTTAATCGTTCGACCAATGTGTTAACCGACTCTGTATTAAGAGGATCAAGTTTATTTAGCTGTAAATAATTTGCTATAAGAAGAATACAAATAATGAATGCAAATACTGCAGCAATCACTGCAATCTTTTTCCATAATCTTGTATTTATTTTATACATTTTTTTGTCAGTCATTTTCTAATTAATTAGTATTTATTTTAATATCCTTATCCACAGGGCAATATTCAACACATCTGACACAACTTAAGCATTTGCCTTTGTTAGGAGTATAATCAGTTCTGAACCGGAATATAGACAAACCTGCAAGTGTAAGTCCGAATACCAGTCCGATAAAACCTCCAAGTATCCAGGCTCCTGTATGGAACTTTTTTACTATTATTGCAGCTTCATCAAATAATTCTTCTACTTCTTTACCAGAGCTTGTAAATGCTTTAATTTCTTCAGACAGATCATCGGTTTCTATACCATCAAAACTTAATAATTCGTTCGCCAAATGCACTTTAGGATTTACTTTTGCAAAGTTTTCGTGAAAACGAGCTCCTGTCCATCCACCAACGATGACCAATAAAGGAATAATGAAAACAAGAAGAAAAAATCTTTTTACTGTAAGGTCCCTATCTTCTTTTACTTTTTCACCAACAGGTTTTTGTATTGCACCATTAGGACAACATTCTTCACACAAACGGCAATTTATACATTGTGTTGGAGTAATTGTAAGATGTTTTCTTGAAATCCTGCTTAATAAGTTAAGTAATACTCCATATGGACAGATAAACCTACAATAAGGGCGTGAAATAAATACAGAACAAATAAGCAGCATTCCACCAATCACATACATAAAAAAAGTAGCATTAAACCTAAATATTCCAACAAAAGGATCATACCTGCATATAACAAAATCGGTGGAAGTAGCAGCATATAAAATTGCCAGTCCTAAATAAATAAATGGTATCATTCCCAAAGCTTTCTGAATCCATGTTTTCAGGTTAACCGGTCGCAGCGCAATAAGGTCTTGTAAGGCGCCAAAAGGACAAATACCTGCACAAAATGTTCTTCCGAAAAACAGAGTATAAATAAGAGGTATAATAAAAAAAGCAATAACACTGGCCGGAATATTATATTCTGGATTAAACAATGCAAGAATAATATTTTGCAATGAACCGACAGAGCAAACACATCCTTCTCTAAAAAATCCAAAATATGCAAGAGAAAATACTGAAATCCAGAAAACTCCTTTACGTGATCTTTTTTTAAGGACCATCCATGACATAACTGAAAGTCCCGCAATTAGCATGAATACATCGAGATAATCATAAAAAACACCTTTGGAAGGAGGTGTTATAGTCGGAGGTTGAACATGGCCACTTTCAAATTCCGGTTTTGGGAATCTCTGCTGAGAAATAATATTAGTCGTTTGAACAAATAAGACAATTAATATTATTATAAATGTGATTTTCCTTTTCATAATTATTCCCAAAAATTCCTGATCATTTTGTTTTATTTTCAAAACCTGCTAATAAATAAGGATTATCTGCAGGAACACGTTTATATGCTTCTGCAGGACAACTCCTTGCAATTGAACACTGATTACAATTTACACACAGATTATGATTTACCTGTAACTGTAATGATCCATTGCCAAAGGCATCACATCCCTTCACACATTTTCCACATCCATTACACAGGTCTTCATCAATATCATATTCAAAAAACGGTTCTTCAATAAATTTTCTATTTAAAGCACTTGTAGGGCAAAGCTGATTTTCTGCGGCTGTTGTTAAATTTTTTGTCTCTGGGCGGAAATACCCTCCACATAAATCACAATATCCGCACATATCATATACATGAAAACATTTTACAGCAGAGGGTGTTAAAACACATTCTGTCGCACATCGCCCACACTGAACACATTTTTCCGAATCAAGCTGCCAAACGGTTTTCCCCTTTACTGATTTTCCTGAAATAGCAAAGCCAATACCGCCAATCCCAACTGCAATCCCAATTCGAACACTACCGTTTATAAATTCACGCCTGTTTAATTTTTTCTTATTCTTGTTGCTATCCATAATCTGCTAATTGATCAGCTATTTTTTTTATATTGTTTTGCTTCAGGAAGATTACAATTTTCATTTTTTTTACAATTTCCGCAAACAAAATCGAAGTCACAATCAGTAACATTATCTTTATCCCTGAATAAAAGAATTCCACTAATCACACCCAGAGCGCTTAATATCACACCCCTGGCAAGAACAACAATAAATTCTTTTCTTTTCATTTATATCAATCTAATTATTAATCTCTTCAAACACTCTTATTAGTCCATTTCCCGGATCGAGAACAAAAATTCTATCCTCAGAATCAACTGCCAGATCCAGGCCTTTTGTCCCTGCAATAAATTTATCAGGGGATGCAACAACAGAATTAAACTCACCTGTTGGTAAATGAATTTTTATTCTTTCAATTCCTTTCTCACTTGTAACAAAGGAACCGTTTGATAACATAGCAATATGTGAAGGATTACAGCATCCGCTAAAACCATCAATCAGCATGGAAGTTTTTGACCATGTTGAGATCAAATCGCCATTATCCTTATATGATTCAAATGAATGATATCCTGGGTTAACAACCCAAAGTTCATCATCACGACCTATAAGCAAATCAAAATAAGCACTTGGAACAAAAAACCCGGGGATATCTTTTGACTTATCTTTTTTTCCAATATTATTTAAAAAATTACCTTCAAGATCAAACCTGTAAACTACTTTGTTTGCTGCATCAGCAGCAAAAACAGACTCTTCTCTTATTGCTATACTTGTAATTACACAGCTATCATTTGGCATTATCCAGGTATTTATATGGCCGTCTTCAATATCCCATAATTCAATATGATTCCACATTCCAAGAAATATTCTTCCATCTTTACCTAATGCCATACAATAAACATCTTCTTCAGTATTAAAAAAAGATTGTTGTTTACCATCCTTGTTGTATATGAATACTCTTTTTGTACCTGAAATATATAATCTGTCTTTTTCATCTATTGTTATGCCGTGCAGTTTTTGAGTTTCAGGCTTAAATTGAAGAATTTCTTTGTAAGTGATCAGATCCTGATCAACGTTTTTAAGTTTATCCAGCTCATATTCATATGGATTTTTCTCTCCGGCCTTATCAGAGAAAAAGAAATCTTTCGCCATAAAGCCCAGTACAAGAATCAATAGCACCAGAGAAAAAGCAATTACAAATTTTTGTTTCATAACCTTACTCCTTTTCTGTTAATTATCTCTCCTAATATCAATACACACCATTTGTTTTGAATCTCTCATAAGTAAAAACCCATCTGCTAAAGCCAGGGGGCCCCATGCATCCTGCCCTTCAATAATTCTTGCTTTATCAAGAATAGTAAAACTTGAAATATCAGCTTTTGCTATGCTTAATGTGCCATCATCATCAAGAATAAAAAACTTATCATCAGCAATAAAATATGGTCCCAATCCAAAACGTTCTGTTTTTCCACTTGTCCAAACAAAATTAGTACAATCTTCAGTGTTGGTACACACTAATTGAAGACGTAATGATCCCGCATCCTTTGGTAATATTGAAAAAATATGACCTTTATAAAACAGTGGTGTTTGTTGTTCAGAGGCAAGTCCGTCCTTTGGTTTATATTTCTGAAGCATTTCAACAGAAAAATTTTCACCTTCTTTATGTAGTTGAAATAAACCCGATCCTGCACCATATCCGGCTGTAATCAAAATTTTTCCATTATCAAGTATCAGGGGAGAAGGAGCTACAACTGAAGGGGAGAATTTATTTGTTTTCCATAATATTTTTCCTCTATCGGCACCTTCTGCTGAAATTCCGCATATTCCTCCGACCGCACAATATACATACATCTTCTTCCCTGCAAAATTCATTGGCATAACAGAGGAATGAGACATTTTCCAATTATCAGGATTCTCTGTCTCCCAAACAACATCTCCACTTGCACAATCAACAGCAATAATCATTGAGCTGCCACCAGGAGCAATAATAGCCAGATCGTTTTCGATAAAAGGACATTGTCCGGTATACCAGTAAGGGATCTCAGTATTATACTCTTTAACAAGATCTATACCCCACAAAAACTTACCTGAATTTGGTTCAGCGCACATGACATGACCTCGTGGCCCGATAGATACTACATATTTATCAGTCACCACGGGAATTGTCCGTGATATGCCATGATTTCTTTTCACATGAACTTTATAAGAAAGTTTCCAGATTAATTCTCCTGTTTCAAGAGCAAAACACTTTAATGCATCAGCTTTTTTTATCTCGTCATAATCGAGCAGATAAACCTTTCCATTATAAATAGCCGGGGCAGCGTGGCCCTCACCAAGATCAACATTCCATAGAATTTTCGGGCCTTCTCCCCAACTATTAATCAAAGGAATATTTTCTTTATTAATATTATCAACATCAGAACCCCGGAAACGAGGCCATTTACCTGTTAACAGCGATGTATGTTCAGTGTAATTAAATAAACTCTCTCCAATGTTAATTACTTCATTCAATCCTGTATCTCGTTTTGGCCTGTTATCCATACCGGGAACATTGGCAGCCAAATTCTCAACCGGGTCGTGTACAAACCAGAATGTAAAAGCAAGAATGCTGACCAATATAATAATCGGAATAATATATTTTTCTAACTTCCCACTATGCATAACTCATTCAATAAAATAAACTCATCTATTAAAAACAACTTATTATTTTGAAATGGAATATACTAATAATGTATTTTTAAATCTAACATAAAGCCTGCCATCTTTTATTACTGGATGGGCTATATGTAATTCTGTTAGTTTTGGATATTTTATTGAGCTAATCTCAACAAATCCGTTTTCAGTAGGTTCAACTATTCCTAAATCTCCATCATAGGTATAACAATAAAGCAACCCATCGGCCGAAATCACTGTTCCCGGCGAGAACATCCTGGCAGCATATTTTATCACCCCAGTCTCCCAATCGACACAACAAATCTTCTTTTTTGATTCCGCAGGGCAATAAAGATTATTGCCTATTAAAACGGCATTTCCATTTGTTTCATCAAGTAATTTTGTTTTCCAAACTTCTTTAACAGAGTTTCCATCTTCGGAAATTTTCAACATTATACTTCCGGCTTCAAACCCATCCATAACAAATAAAAAACCATCACGGTAAATGGGAGTATTTGCATGTACAAATTGTTTATTAAAAAGGTCATAACTCCATGCAAGTTCACCATTCTCGGTATTTATTGCAATAACAGATTTAGCTGTCATATTGATAAAGAATTTTTTTCCTCCTCTTTCAATTAATAATGGAGAACAATAAGCACTTACTTCTCCCTTTCCTTTACTTTTCCATAAAACCTCACCCGTTATCCTGTTTAATGCAACAACATTATCATCCGGGCCACCAGGAGTACAATATAGAATATTACCATCCATCAAAAGGTTTTCTGTAATACCATACATATTATTTTTCCCTTTAAGATCTTTGAATAAATTCTTTGACCAGAAAAAATCTCCATTATCAATATTAAAACAATGTAAAAGGCCGAGGCTTGTTAATACATACCCACGTCCCTCAAATATCAGTGGAGTTGCACGTGCGCCCGGAAATTGATTTTTAAATTCCTGTCCGTATTCTTTTTTCCATTGAAGCTTTCCATCATGATCAAAAGAAAAGATATAACTAATACTATCAACTGTTCCTGTTATCAATACCATATTGGCAGTAACAGCTGCAGAACTATAACCAAGCCCTAATTCATCGAATCTCCATAAAATTTCGGGGCCGTTTTCAGGCCATTCTTTTAATAAATTCTTTTCAGGGAAAATTCCGTTTCTATCAGGCCCTCTCCATTGAACAATCTCCTGAGAAAAAAGTGTATTAAAAGATAATGATATAAAAAATATAATCGTTAAAGCTGATCTCATTTTATTGAATTATTTATTATTATACTATTTATTGCCAATATCAACTGACTCATTATTAATATCATACGCCATTATTGCATTTTCATGCCTTAGATATAATATTCCATTTTTTATGACAGGATGGGCCCAGTGTGGGCCTGTTCCCAGGGGAATCTGGAAAGAGCTTATTATATCAAATTTTTCTGGATTAGCTTTGACGAGTGCCAAATATCCTGTTTTTTCTTCATAACAATAAAGCATGCCCTCAGCTGAAATAATTGATCCTTTATTTATCCATTCCTTATCGTATTTTACCTTGCCTGTTTTCCAATCAAGACAAACCCAGGTCCCCATTCGGTTATGTTCCCAATTTGAGCCATAAATAAAGCCATCCACCAAAACAGCTCCACCGTGATGTATATCAAGCACCTCATCAATCCATTCCAATTCAACAGAATTCCCATCTTCAGCAAGTTTTAGCATCACGCTTTTATGATCATATCCACTACTAACATATAGGAGACCTTCCTTATAAAGAGGTGAATTTGTATGGTTATTTGATCCTCCTCGTCCTCCCGCATATGAACCAAAATCGAATTTCCACAGAATTTCACCATTAGCAGCATTTACTCCAAATATATTATTATCTGTTACATTAATAATTATTTTTTTAGCTCCCCGTTCAACCAGGATTGGTGAAGTATACGATGCCCTGTCTTCAATACTTTTTGATAGCCAGATAGTTTCTCCTGTCTTTTTATCAAGAGCAATCATTGTTGTTTTATTTCCTCCGATTGTTACAAAAACCTTATTGTCAACAAGTAGTAAAGATTCGCATATCCCCCACTTACCTAATAATCCCCCATATTCCTCATGTACCTTTCTCGACCAGACAATATCTCCATTCTTTGCATTTATGCATGTTGCTTCACCATAACCACTATAAAGGTATATTCTGTCATCTTCAATTGTTGGTGTTCCGCGACTGTTAGAATATGTTTTGTCCCAAGCTCGTCCGTATGGAGTTTGCCATTGAATATTACCTTTCAAATCAATGGCTGTAATTATATCTTCGGTTTCATTCTTCCCTGTAAGATAAATCATATTATTGGTAACAGCCGGTGATGAAAAACCTTTAGGAATATTCTCAGAAGACCACAGTAGCTCAGGCCCGTTTCCCGGCCATTCTTTTAATAAACCTGTTTCATTATAAATTCCATCACGATTTTCACCACGCCATTGAACAATTTTCTGTGAAAAAACAGAATTTATCGATAATGTTATAAGAAGAGTTAATGAAATAGTAGATTTCATACAAACAATATAAATTAAATTGAATAAACCATTAGAGAATTACCATGGCGCACATATAATCTTTTATTATTGATAACCAGATGTGCCCAATGCTGGTTAGAACCATAAGGTATTTTAAACTTCGAAATAGTTTCAAATTCTGTTTTTCCAGCCTTAACAAGTGCAACCATACCATCCTGACCATACCAATATTGTTTTCCATCGGCATAAATAATATTGCCCACTTTTATCCAATCTGACGAATATAATTCTTCTCCTGTTTTCCAGTCAGCACACATCCATCTTTTGTTTTTATCGCCCGATCCATATACTCGCCCGTCATTATATACCATTCCACCCATCCTGCTGTCCAGAGCTTCACTAAACCACACTTTAGATACAGACCCCCCATCATCTGATAATTTCAACATAACACCGCCTCTACCGTATCCACTAAAACACAAAATATATCCATTATTATAAACCGGAGTATTTGCATGTACAGAATATTGATTTGTTTGTTCGTGCTTCCACAA
>JBHOTF010000033.1:0-26378 GCA_042584005.1 Bacteroidota bacterium | reverse complement strand
ATATCAAACCTCTAACACATCTGATAGTCTGGAATTTTGAAATAAAATAAGCTGGGTATAATCCAGCGATTATTCCTATAAGCAGTGAAAAAACTATCATTCCTATAAAAATTTGAATATTGCTCTGTCTTATAAGTGAAAGCTCCCTGTTTAAAAGGTTCCCAAAAGGATGGGCAAAAGTTTCAGCCAGTACCAGAGCAATAAATAATGAAATAGTTGATATAATTATAGATTCACCAAGAAACTGTTTTATAAGATCTTTTTTTCTCGCCCCTGTAACTTTTCTAACTCCAACCTCTTTTGCTCGGTATTCAGATCTTGCAGTCATAAGGTTTACAAAGTTCATTACAGCAATAAGAATAAAAAATAATGCCAAAAAGCTAAATATATATATCAATCTTAGTTCTTTTCCTGCTCTGGTGTTATCTCCCCTGCCATGAAGGTGCATATCAGTTAATGGCTGTATACTTGCTCTTGTATTTTCTGTTATTTCGCTAAATCTTTCTTCTAATAATCTTCCAGCTACATTATTGATTTTGTTTATGCTTATATTCTCAAGTTCACGGTCAACCTTAAAATATGTCATACAATCAAGAGCCAAAGATTGCACCAAATACTGGTTCGACTCAAATGATAATAATATGTCAAATTGAATACTCGAATTATCAGGGACATCTTCCAATATCCATCTAATATTATAATCTATAGAATCGTGTGTTATAACCTTATCTAATGCTGGCTCATCACCAAACATTTTCAGCGCAGTCGATTTTGTTATTGCAGCCCCAAAAGGATCCGATAAAAAATTTTCTCTTTCTCCTAGAATTATCCCAAAATCAAAAACATCGAAAAAACATGAATCTGTATACAATATATTTGTTTCATCATACTGTTCTTTTCCATGTTTTATAATATCATCGGAAAACCATGTAATATATCTCGTACTACTGACAACTTCCGGAATATTTTCTTTTAATGCAGATCCTATTCCGTATAATGTAGCGGACATGCTATATTCTTCACCGGCTTCAGTTAAATGAGTGATTACTCTATAAATATTATCTGAATCTTTATGGAACTTATCATAGCTCAATTCTTTCTGAATAAATATAAATAATATAATTGTGGCAGCAATACCTATACTGAATCCCAGTATGTTAATTACAGTATAAAATCTGTCCTTATATAAGTTTCTTAAAGCTGTTATAAAATAATTCTTAAACATATTTCTTTGATTTATATATTAATACAACATTGTCATTATTTGCAATCTCAATGCCAGTTTTCTACAATAAAGATAATAAGACAAATACAAAAAGGTATATTAATTATCAACCAGGATTATGTTCATATTTCTTACATAGCATGTTAATATTGTGAACATAATTATATAACTTTGTCTATTATTAGAATTAATTATAATGATTAAGAAAAAAGGCAAAATACTTATTATCGACGATAACAAGGAGATATTAAATTCTCTTGAGTTATTTTTAAAACGTAGTTATAATATAATTACAACAGTTTCAAACCCAAACCTTATACCTAATATCATGGCAGAAGATAGCTATGATGTTATTCTTCTTGATATGAATTTTAAAGCAGGTGTTTCAAGTGGAAATGAGGGAATTTTCTGGTTACATGAAATTCAAAAGTATGATCCCGAAGCCATTGTTATAATGATAACTGCATATGGTGATATTGAGCTGGCAGTTAAAACTCTTAAAAATGGGGCATTTGATTTTATTGTGAAACCATGGGACACAAATAAATTGCTTGCCACAATTAAAGCCGGATTTCAGTTAAATGAATCAAAAAAAGAAATACAGCTACTGAAAAACAAGCAGGAAGTTTTACAGGATGACCTTAATAAACAACACACATTAATTTTAGGTTCCTCACCTTCAATGGCGAGTTTAATGGATACTGTAAGAAAAGTAGCGCAAACTGAAGCAAACATTCTTATACTTGGAGAAAATGGCACAGGCAAGGAGTTAATTGCCAGAGAATTACATCGTCTTTCAGATCGCTCAAATGAAATTTTTGTTGGAGTTGATTTATCAGCTTTAAATGAAAACCTTATTGAAAGTGAATTATTTGGACATATAAAAGGATCATTTACAGGCGCCACAGATAACAGGGCAGGAAGATTTGAATCGGCATCAGGAGGAACACTTTTTCTTGATGAAATAGGCAATTTATCCCTAAACCTTCAGACTAAGTTATTAACTGCAATTCAGAATAAAGAAATAAACCGTATTGGATCAGATAAGCCAATCCCGGTTGACATTCGTATTATTTCAGCAACCAACAAATCCCTATATAAATTACAAAAAGAAGGCTTATTCAGAGAGGATCTTTTATACAGAATAAATACAATTCAATTAGATGTACCAGCTTTGGCAGAAAGATCTGAAGATATTTTAGCCATCGCAGAATATTATGTAGATAGGTATTCAAGAAAATATGAAAAACCAAACTTAAAAATTACAGATCAGGCAATTAGTAAGCTTTTCTCTCACAATTGGCCTGGAAATATAAGAGAATTAAAACATATGATTGAAAAGGCAGTTATTTTAAGTAATTCATCTGTTTTAAAACAAGAAGATTTTATATTTCAGAAAGGAGACCAAATTTCAAGTATTGATAATATTTTTAATCTTGACGAGGTTGAAAAACATACTATTGATAAAGTAATTAAAAAGAATAAAGGGAATCTTAGAAAATCTGCTGCTGAATTAGGAGTTTCAAGAACGACATTATACGCAAAAATTTCAAAATATGACTTATAATCGATTTTTTATCTCAATTGTATCCAGATCATTATTATTAGCTATTAATGCTATTTTATTTGCTTTTTTAATTATTGATATTGAAAGAATATTTACAGCATTATTTTTCGGAATAATATTTATTATTCAGCTGTATTTTCTCATTGTTTATTTGAACAGAACAAACAGGGAATTAGCAAGTTTTCTAATATCATTAAAAGAAAAAAACACTTCAGTTGCTTTTTCTAAAAAAAATATTGATAAAACATTTAAAGGATTAAGGCAAAGTTTTGAAATAATAAATGAAGAGCTTAAAGCAGTAAAACTCACTAATGCATTAAAAGAACAATTTCTGAATATTATTGTTGAAAATGCTGGTGCAGGCTTATTGGCTTTTAATAAAAGTGGTAAAATTCTAATATTTAATAATTCAGCACAAAAACTTCTTAACCGTCCCCATGCTGAAAATTTAAATGAACTTAATAAAACAAATCCGGATTTTCACAAAATAGTTATGGCAATTAAACCCGGCCAACAGGAACTTGTTATTGAAAAACCCTCAAATGGATTTAAAAGAAACTTTTCAGTAAGATCGACAAAACTAAAAACAGAAAATGATCTTATCAGCATAATAACTTTTCATAATATTAATAAGGAACTGGAAGATAAAGAAATGGATTCATGGAAAGACCTCACCAGGGTAATTACACACGAGATAATGAATTCATTAACAACTATTCCGACTTTGACGGCTACAATTGATGATTGTTTATCGATGGTGGTATCATCAGGCAATAATAAGAATCAGGAAATAACAGATGCCCTTTCATGTTCAAAATTGGTTGAGGAAAGGGCAAATAGCCTTATAGGATTTGCAGAAAGGTTCAGAAACCTGAATAAAATTCCTCAATTAAATATTACAAAAGTGAATATCAAAGAATTGTTTGATAATATTCCAAAACTTATAAAGGTTGAACCAAACATTAATTTCAAAATCGATGTCAAACCCGATAATTTGGTCTTATTTGCAGATGAAAAATTGCTTGATCAGGTAATTATTAACCTTGTGAAGAATTCAATTGATGCAATTGAAGATAAAATTGATGGTCAAATAACTCTGAGAGCTTTTATGAACATGGATAATAAGATAATAATTCAGATAATAGATAATGGTTCCGGTATTCCTCCTGATATTATCGACAGAATATTTATCCCTTTTTATTCATCAAAAAAAGAAGGCTCAGGAATAGGATTAAGCTTTACACGTCAGATAATACGTGAACATAAAGGAAGTATTACAGTAAATTCAGTTCCGGATAAAGAAACAGTTTTTACAATAGAAATTTAGAAATAAGGCTAAAATCATAAGTCAAAAACTGAATAGACTGATTTAATGCACATTACAATCACGGAATGCTTTGCATTATCGAAACAGGAAAGGAAAACAGCAATTAATTTTGAATTAGGGAATAAGCAAAGCGATCTCAATTACTGTAAGGATTAATTAGAAACCGAGCGTAGCAAGCTCATTGAACGAAGTGAGATAATTAGAAATTAGAAATTAATTGAATTGAATCGGTATAATCGATCTCTATTAGCACATCTCTTGTTGAAAGTTCAAGAACATGTCCTCCTGCACTTTTATCGCTGGTAAGAAAATGAAAATGATATCCAACAAAATTCACATCCTTGTATTCTTCAGGAATATAAAAACCAATCATTGTTCCATCCTGATCATTAAATTCAAATAATTTTTGATCTTTCAACACATCTAATAAAGGAATATAAGGTTTTGCTTGTTTTTCTATACTCCTGGTTTTTAAATATTTAAAATTGCCGGATATTTTAATAATATATAAATCGTTTTTATCTGGTAATAAACTTTCTATATACTGTTGAAGGGCAGGATAATCTAATTCCTGATTCAAATTCTGCTCCTTATCAGTATCAAAAAAAGTGGTCATAATAAAAGGAGTTGTAGCTGATTGTGGTACGGTAATTACATTTCCCTGCCAGTTAATAGTTAACTTTTCACTGTTTAATTCAATACCTTCTCCATCCAATCCATCAATTGTTCCTATGCCAAAATCACCGTATTTATCAAATTCAGAGCATTTAACAAAGCCTTCATATTGTCCTGCTAACAGATCCTTGAATAAACCAGCCTGATATATTACATCCCTGTCTATCTTTTCTTCTTTTGAACATGAGATAAAAACAGCCGATACAATTATTAAATACAATAGTTTTTTCATTTCAAATCTTTATTATTTATTTAGCGATTAACAAATATAGCAATAGTTGATCCCAAACACCATGCTGAAATTGGTGGTTATAATTGCTAATTTTATTATTAACGAATCCTGGTCTTAAAGTATGGCTTAAACAAAACAGTATATTGTTTAAAATTATCATATAATTAACTAATATTGTATTATTAAATCCTATTTCAAAACCTTTATAAATATGTCAGAATTATTAGAAAAAATTTCGAAATGTGTAGAATCCGGTAAGATAAACAGAACCTCGCCTTTTCCTCCATCTATGAAAGATCAGGATGGTGCTGACGAGCTTACCAAAAAAGCTATTGATCAAGGGATTGCCCCCGAAGATATTCTTTCAAAAGGCCTTGTGCCCGGTATGGAAATAATTGGAATAAAATTTCGTGAAAACAAGGTTTTTGTTCCTGAGGTGCTTATGGCAGCAAAAGCAATGAGCGCTGCAATGAATCATTTGAAACCATTTTTTCAATCTGGTGATCTTAAAAGAAAAGGCACTATGATTATTGGAACGGTACAAGGTGATCTTCATGATATTGGAAAAAATCTGGTTGCAATGATGATTGAAGGAGCCGGATGGAAGGTTATTGATCTTGGAGTGGATGCCGGTCCGGAAAAATTCATTGAAAAAATTGATGAAAATCCATCATGTACTGTAGGACTTTCAGCACTATTAACAACTACTATGGTCAATATGGAAAATATTGTAAGTCAAATAAAAAGCAAATATCCTGATGTAAAAGTTTTGGTTGGTGGAGCACCACTCACACAACAATTCTGTGATAATATTAATGCCGACTTTTATTCTCCTGATCCACAGGGAGCAGTTGAATATTTAAATGCCTTATGAAAAAAATAATAGAAAAAATACGTGAAGGTAAAGTTCTTGTTTCCGATGGTGCATGGGGAACTTTTCTGCAGGATAAGGGTTTAAAACCCGGAGAATGCCCTGAACTATGGAATATTGACCACCATAAAGGAGTATTAGAAATAGCAAAAAGCTATGTTTCTGCAGGTTCAGACATGATAGAAACAAACAGTTTCGGTGGGAGCAGGATAAAACTCGAAAATTATGGTCTGGCAAACAGAACAACAGAGTTAAATAAAGCAGCTGCCGAAATATCAAGAGAAGCGGCAGGTGAGAATGTATATGTTCTGGGTTCCATAGGCCCTACAGGGAAGATACTTATGATGGGTGATGTTACCAGAGAAGAACTTTACGAAAACTTCAAGGAACAATCGCTTGCGCTTGAAAGTGGAGGTGCTGATGCTATAGTTATAGAGACTTTATCGGATATAGATGAAGCAACCATCGCGGTTAAAGCAGCAAAAGAAAATACTGAATGTGAAATTATGTGTACAATGACTTTCAGTCCTTCACCCGAAGGAAAATTCTTTACTATGATGGGAGTCACTCCAACAGATATGACACACAAATTAATAGAAGCTGGAGCTGATATTATTGGAGCAAATTGTGGTAATGGAGCAGAAATAATGATTTCAATTGTTAAAGAGATTAGATTGGCAAATGCCACAATACCAATTCTTATTCATGCAAATGCAGGAATGCCAATATATGATAATGGAAAAACTGTTTTCCCTGAAACTCCGGAAGAAACAGTTTCTTTTATTCCTGATATGATAAATGCCGGTGTAAATATTATTGGCGGATGTTGTGGAACTACTCCTGACCATATTCGGGCAATAAAAAAATTAATTGAAAATTGAAAATTGAAAATTAATAATGAATAATGGATTCCGTTCCGTGTTTCGTGTTCCAAATTAATTTCTTATAGTAGTTGAGATCGCTTAGTTATGTTCCAAAAAGAATTATTTAATGCATTTGTAGTAATGGATACAATCCGTGTCTGCAACAAGAAAGGAGAATATGAATGGTGAATAACAATATAATTAAATACAATCCTGAGTTCAGCGATCTGAATATAAGTAAAAAACAGATCATAAAATATCTTGGATATCCGGATAATAGTGTGCCTGAACCCTATCCGGAATTAATAGATCAATTGCTAAATATTGCTAAAGAAATTTGCAAACCAAAGGCAGGTTTTGTCTATTTCAACAATATCGTTGTTAATACAGAATCTCAAAATATTCTCATTAACAAAAAGAATTTTGTTATAGGTAATAAAATCAAAAATGCCTTAAAAAGCATTAATTCTGCAATATTATTTGTCTGTACTGCCGGCCCGGAAATTGAGAATTATTCTAAGAAACTCTACAAAGAAAATAACACAATTGAAGGCTACATTATGGATGTTATAGGCTCAGAAATTGTTGAATCAGCAATGGATTACTGCCAGGCCCGGTTTGAAGCCAGTATGAATGAAAAAAACCTTAGTATCACAAACAGATATAGTCCTGGTTATTGTGGATGGAATGTATCTGAACAGCATAAATTATTTAGTTTGTTACCTGATAATTTTTGCAATATTAAATTAAAAGATTCTGCTTTAATGATTCCTATCAAATCGATAAGTGGAATAATCGGTATTGGAAAAAATATAAAAAAACGGAATTATTCCTGTGATATTTGTGATCAGAAAAATTGTGTCTATAGAAAAGTGAAGGGTGACAAGTGAAGAGTGACAAGAATCAATTACTAAAATCCAGAACAAAATTATTATTGTTATAGGAAATATGGATAGTTTTTCCCCGGTTTTGTGTATTTATATAAGGGCCTTCAAACAGTTTCCAGGAATAAGGATCAACAGCTATACCATTAACCGATCTTTTACCATTATAATTAAAATCAAGAATGTCTCCTCCTGAATTTGTATAAATAACTTGCATCTTTTCCAAGTCCATATACAGATCATTACCAGTAACTTGCATTTGGAAATTTTTAAAAGAAGAATAATCTGACTGCTCAGCTACTTCGAATAATAATCCAGTCTTAATATTTGTTAGTTGTAAAATATAATGATCGGATTTTTCTATCCACTCCCCTTTTGTAAATGTTTTTATTGCAAAATAAACTGAATCTGTTTTGCAAAAAGTCCAACCATCTTTTCCTGTAATTCTGGTTTCAATAATTTTAGAAAAATAGCCGTTCACATGAGTATTTATCTCATTTTCCGGGATATCATATAAAGCAATAAGGGTATTTCCGTGTTGAAAAAGTTTTTCATATGTTGAGCCTTCAATCCACTTATCTTTATCATCATAATATGGCCTTTGTTTTAATATTGCATTCACAATTTCATCAGGTGGGGCATCAAAGAATTCTAAAAGCCTGTCTTTTGAATTGGATGGATTAATAAAAAAACAGGTAGATCCATCTTTTTCCGAGTGCCATGTCAGATCCCATCTATGGTTCTCCACAGCAGAAATATCACCATAAGAGGATCCGAGTGCAAAATTTCTGCTCATATAATCATATTTCATTACTGGAATATCTAATGTACATATTCCCAGTCCTTTTCTTGGAGATTTCCTTTCTTTATGAACATATGGCTGTGAACGGTCAGTTGCTATATCTGCAATAATCGATAATGGTCTGAATGCCTGTATTGCAGCCAAACCAACATAATAAGTTTCAGGAAGATCTGCATAAAACTCAGAATCACCAAAGAACAGGTATCCAAATGGTATTGCCGTACCACAATTATAAATGGTATGGTTTACCTGATTAAATTTTTCTCTGCTATGCGAACCTGTCCAATTCCCTTTCAAATATTCAGCTGCTATATCTGCAATTAATAATTGCATCATTTTCCATGCTTTTTTCCTCATCACAGGATCTTCGGAAAAATCGACAAGTGATGTAAAACACAAAAAATACAATGACATATAATTCACAGAATCAAACTCATACATTCCTTTTTCGAGAGTCCTGTTTATCCAGCTATATATCCATTCTTCAGCTTCTTTTTTTGCATTTAATGGTGAAGTGCCATTATCAAATACAGGACCATCAGGCCATTTCTGAGCAAATAAATAAGAAGCGGTTCTATATTGAAGTTTATGATTTTCAGTAAATCCTTTATCTTCCTTAAAATTTTCAGCAATCCTTGTCTTTGCTTTAGCAATCATTTCAGGAGGCAATTTATCACCTATTCTGTATATGGCTTCCATAAATGAATATAAATCAAAAAAACTCCAGTGTATTGAATCATTTACAGCATCCCATAAATATTTCACCCCTTCTTCCTGATCTATACCGGAATATACCTTTACAATACCAAGATATATCCTTTTTCTATAGTCATCGCCTTCCTTCCAGCTTTGCTTTGCCAGTTCATTTATAATATTATGTTGTCTTTGCCGCAGACCCTTATAATATTCCCTGTTATTTGTATATGCCGATTGGGCTTTTACCTGAGTCGAAAAAGCAACAACTACCAATAGAAATATTATTATCGTTCTAAACATTAAAGTTCCTAATTTTATGTAGACATTTTTCAGGACAACACACGACACAACTCCTCACTCCTTACTCTTTACTCCCTACTCCTTACTTCTACAAAGCGTGGATACAATATGCAATAAGCCAACCAATTATTCATTATTCATTATTAATTGTCAATTTTCAATTGAACCTCGTCTCTCCAATATCTGGCCTTGCCAATTCCGGACTCATCGGAACTGCCATCAAATGCAAGTCCGAAGAAATTGGCTGGCTGACTAAATATTATTTTTCCTTTATATTTTGCTTTTGTCAGATTCACAACTGTATACGATAATTTATTATCTTTCAATGAAGTATAAAAGAAATCTCCATTGGTTTCCAAATATTTATATTTAATCTTACCTGATTCGTAGGTGTATTTTGGTCTTCTATAATCTCTTTGCATATCCATCCTCATGTCGCATTTTACACCAAGATGTATTGTCCTGTTTTTTGCTGTAATTTCTACTGACACTCCTTTTCCATCGGAATCTGAAGCAATATATTTGATTTTATTTACATATTCTTCAGGATTTTCACCTGCCGGATGAGGTATAAGTACTGTCACAAAAGCGATATGCTGTCCGATTTCAAAATGCTGAGCAGTAGTTTCTGAGATAACAATTTCATCCTGATAATGACGTTTTTCATTTTCAACCTGTTCTAACCTGTAATGATTTTTTGGAAAATATATCAACAAATTATTATCTGTATTCAGTTTTACATTTCCAAGGACATCATATTGAGTCTCATACCAATGCTCTCCTTTATCTATTATTTTTCTTGTATGCCACAGATTAGATGCTGTAAAAAATTCTTCTTTTTTCGATTTAACAATATCAAAAACAACTATCATTTCCGGATCTTTAATGTATGCCAGAACTCTATCCCATTCATATCCCATATTATCGTCAATAAGCCTTGTACGGCTGTAATCTAAGTCAGGAAAAGTCAGAAAATCGATCTTTTGGGTACGAACTTTTCTATATGCGCCGGAATTATGCAAAAATCCCAGAACTGACTGTCCTGGTATTTCATGACGGTCGGGAACACTATAACGATATTCTCCTTCTTTCTGGCCCATCCATATTTTTTCAGACCTGACACATAATCGATTATGAAAATAATCCTGACGGTATGCTCCATACGGGCCACTTGGCATATAATCGCGATATCCGCCATCATGTAACATAACTGATCCTTTATACATAAATAATGGTATACTATTCTCATCGGAATGGCCATGAGTCATTTTTTCTTCTTCTACAGGAATAGCATCTCTAAGGTAGTCACGAAACAAAAGTCCACCATCACCTTCGTCTCTGTAATTCAGTAACATATAGCTTGATTTTTTATCCCATCCTGTTCTGAACACAATCTTTTTCCCCTGAACATCTTCCATTACCTCCTCACTCAACTCCTTTGGAACTTGTGATATTAATTTATCTGTTCCATAGCGGTAACAATCAAGAAAAAGAAATGCAAGTCCGATGTTCTGTATATTATCGAAATCGATAAATTTATTTGCAATTATTGAGGCAGCCCATTTTAATTCCGGATCGTTATATGCTTTAGCAGCAGCCTCAAAAAATACGAGGTATCTGTTCCAGTTTGAATTCCAGTTAGCATCTCCAAAATCAGGTATCATTCCCTCAGGACTCATTAAATGTAAGAAATACTGTCCATAATAATACATCTCCGGGGTATGAAATAATCCCTTTAAATTATCTTTAGCATCTGCATATCCAAGAAGTGAATATAACCATACGGCATGGTATAAAGAAGCATCTTCAATTTCCCATTGCCCCCAGTTATCTGCACCAAGGGCTTTTTCATATATCATTAATTTTTTTGTTATTGGGTGGTCTGGTATAGCTCTGATTGCCCACGCAAGTGTTTCAGCTCTGAGTGCTGATCTGTTCATCGCACCCCATTCCTGAGTTCTCAATAAATACTTAAGGCTTTCAACAATTACATTTTCAATTTTTTCCTTTTCATCATTATTTAAGAATGCTTTTTTATTCAAAATATCAAAAGGCCTTATATAACGCATTGTTGTGAAAAAATCTGGAAGTGCAGGAACTCCGTCTTCATAATCAGTTCTTTTTCTTGCAGATTCTTCCGGATATTCTTTTTTGTAATCATTATAGCTTAATAATACATTCTTAGCTCTTTCTGCATATTTTTTCTTTCCTTCAATTTCATAGAGGGTTGCATATATTGTTGCCATTTCCAGAAGCCTGGATGGTGGCCGGTATCCAAATACATTTTCCGGATCAATTTTCCCTCTCCATACTTCAATCAGTGAATCCTGGTTTTCCCATGTCCAATCGGCAGATGAACGTGCAAACTCAAGATATTTTTTCATAGGAACAGGTTTACTTTCCTGAGAAAATGTTCCAATTGATAATAAAAAGGTCAGAATAAATATTGCTAATTTTTTCATATTTATATTATTAAAAATTCATAACTCCTATTTCCCGTAAAGCAAGATATGCTGCTCCATAAACACCGGCAGAATCACCAAGTTTGGCTTTAATAATTGGTATTTCCTCCCTTGGAGGCCCAAATAATGATTCTTTTATTAATGGGCCAAGTTCTTTATACCATATAGGCAGGTTAGAAACTCCACCACCAAGTATTATTGCCTGCAAATCAAGAGTATTTATTGCATTAGCAAAAATACCAGACATCATTCTGCAGCTATCTTTAAACAAATCGACTGTTTGATTATCTCCTTCTTCATATAATTTATACAGTTCGGGCACTTCAATTCTTTTTCCTGTTAATTCATAAAAGCGCCTGCTATGGCTGGGCCCTGAGAGGTATGCCTCAGCACAACCTTTTCTTCCACATTCACATAAACGTCCATTATAATCAATAGTATTATGGCCTACTTCCCCTGCTCCTCCATTGGGGCCTTTATAAAGTTTATTATCGAGGATAAGGCCAGATCCCATTCCTGTCCCAATAATCACCGCCATTACATAGCTGTATTTTCCTTCACAAGTTTCAAAAAATTCAGCTAAAGCAAGACAATTTGCATCATTCTCAATTATTAGAGGGACAGATAGTTTTTTTCTGAATAAATTAATAAACCCAGGTGTTTCATATACTGGTGTGTGAGGCAATCCATGAAGAATGTCATTTTCAATATCATAAGTACCACCGGTCCCCATACCTACAGCCTCGAAACTTCTTCCGTCAGCAACCCTGTTTATCAGGCTTAGAGTATCCTCAGCCACTTTCCCGGGGCCTTCAGAGGTAGAAGATAAAATTCTTTGCCTTGCAAGCATATTTTTTTTCTCATCAAGAAGGCAAACTTCAATTTTTGTTCCACCAAGATCAATACCTATTACGTTTTTATTCATCAATAATCAATATTTTCCATCAATAATTTAATTCCAACTCAAAATTCTAAGTTCCAAATTGCCCCCCCTACTCCTTACTCCTTACTCCATATTCCATACTTCCTACTTGTCACTCGTCACATGTCACTTATTGTGTTCCATGTTTCAAAAACTTTAATAATATTTTCAGGTTTTGCACCTGGCCCAAATTCACACTGGGCAATTACACCACCATTTTTATATAAATTATTATAAACATCATATACCGCTTTTTCTACATCTTCAGGAGAACCGTTTGGCAATATATTCTGACGGTCGATTTCTCCCCAGAAAGTAATATTACCACTAAATTCTTCATTTAATGTTGCCATATCCATACAAAAAACCTGACTATTTAAAGCATCTACACCTACTTCTATCAGATCAGGAATTATTTCAGTAATATATCCATCAGAATGCATAAAAACATATTTACCATAACTTCTGGCTATTTCACAATAGTCCTTATACATTGGTTTAAAATATTTTCTGAATATTTCAGGAGAAGCCATTAAACTGTTTTGAGTACCCCAATCGTCCATTAGAGAAACAGCATCAACTTTTGTTCTGGCCCAAACTTCAACTTCTTTGCAGTAATGTTCATGTATTCTTTTTAATAATTCCACAAATCCGGGCTCTTCCATAATAAGATCCATAAGAGAAAGTTCCATAGTTCTGATAAACTGAAACCTCTCAAAGGGTCTTGTTATATTTCCGGCATGCACAAAAAGATTTGTTGATTTACAGAAAGCATTGATTAACTCTGTATCAATATTTAATGCCAGGTCGGGCGTTTTAAAAGATTCCAGATCTGACCAATCTTTAATAAGCGGTTCCTGAACCATTCCTATCACTCCATCCTGAATATTATGAAAGCAACAACCCCACTCATCAGTATATTTTCCAATATCATATCGTTGACCGGAAATATTTAATGGCTTTTTATATAATGCAGGTGCAGCAACAATATCATCAGGATATTTATTCCTTATCTTTTTAACATATTCAGGATATTTTCTCTCGGCCCATGGCAATAACCATAAATGACGTGGTATTACACTTGGGGAGTCAAAATTTAAGGTCTTTTCTACAATTTTTCTTGAGTTCACTTTAATTTCTAAGTTGTTAATTATTTATTCTCTACTGCTTTTAATTTTACCTTCGGGAAAATACACATAATTTTTAAGGTTTATTATATTCCCCGATTTTGCCCAGGCAAAATTGCCTTCAGAAGGTAAAATACTTTTTTTATAACAATCTGAAAGACATTCTCCAAGTCCATTCACCCATATTCTGTTTTTTTCTTTACTGAGCATTGATTCAGAAAATTTAATTATTTCAGGGAAAGAATCCTGCATTCCATTAATACATATAGTTTGGGCCATTGCTGCCTCCGGACCACATATTACTTCCTTTTTCTTATTCACCGCATCAATAGCATAATATAGTTTTTGAAACTGATGGCTATCATCCGGTGATCCATAGTTTTTTACTTGCCCATTCTTATTTTTTGCTGTTATCTCTCCTGAATTTTCATCCATAAAAATTGTTGCTTCCTCAAAATTTAACTCAAATAAAGGATTTCTGATTTTTTCTGTAATGTGTGAGCCATAAAAAAGCAATTCAACATCATCCGAGGTAATTATTCTGGCAGCAACTGTATCATAATTTTCTATATCATATGCTTTATATAATTCTGCAATTACTGATTCCGGAACAGCACTGGATGACATATTTTCTCCAAGCAGAAACAACATATTATGAATAAAGTGTGAGTAAGCATTATTTGCAGGACTATCGAGTATCCATTTTCCTTTTTCATCTTTTATTTTTCCAGCCCAGTCATTCCTCTCATAATAGGAGTAATCGCGTGGCCAGAAGCATAGAGATTTTAATCTTACAGGCTGGCCATATATACCCGATAATATATCTTTTTTTAAAGATTGTATTGGATCTGAAAAAGACCATTGATATCCTATCTCAACCCATTTTTTTACTTCATTCTTCTTCTTAATCAAATTATAAACATCCTGAACAGTTGCTCCTGCTGGTTTGTCGCAAAGCACAAAACTATTATTTTCCAAAGCAGTAATCGATTGACTAACATGATATTGTATCGGTGAGGAAATAACAACAAGATCTGCTGAATATCCTCTTGAATAAAACTCATTTATATTTAAAAAAATAGGTATTCCTTTTTTTATAATATCCTGGTAGAATCCTGATCTGGCCGGTTCAGGATCAATTACTCCGCATAATTTAGCCACAGTCTCAGGAATTTCCTCTATTAGCGTTTTTAGGTAATAATATCCGTATCCGCTAATTGCAGACATTAATATGGAAACGGTTTTCATTTCAGTTTTCTTTCAATTAGATCAACTTCAAATATTTCTTTTGTATTTAGATCAACAGCAATTGATTTTATCTCACTGGCCATCAGATGGCTTTCGAACTCAACATTTAGTCGCGGAATAGTAATTCTGGTTTTTTGAGACTTTCCACTTGGTTCAAAAAGCCTGATAATTAACCAATTGTTATCCTCGGCCATTTTTAATGCACCTAATCTAATTTCATTATTTGATAATACAATATTTGGCAAAACTTTATTTCCTTTTCCGGAAGGATAACAACATACTGCCATAATACCTTCGTTTATTATAGATGATCTTCTTTCAACAGTAGCAAAATCTGTTTCTTTTTCACCTGCATTAAACCAAAAGCGGAATGTTCTTTCTCCCTGATCAATACGATGTTCAAAGCGATCTTGCAGTACTATTGGAGTTACATCATCTACCGGATGTCCGGCATATGCCGGAGAACGCAGCATGGATAATCTTAATTCCCCATCATTATAATCAAAGCCATATGTACCGTCATTAATTATTGAAATAGCATTTTTACCATCCAAAGAAACCAGGCTTATCCATTTTTGAGCAAGCAGTTCATCCTTTTGTCTTGTAAACTCCTGTACACCATAGGCTACTTGTCCATAGCACCTGCTTCCTTTTAATATTGAAGGCATGGAAAGTTTAAGCATTTTATCTTTTTCCATCCAGTAAACTCTCAGTTGCAATTCTATTTCATTACTATCATTAGGAATAATATATCTTAAACATGCTGAGGAATTTTTATAAATAAATAATGCCTCAACCACTGTGCGTATTTTTCCTTGTTCAATAATTCTTACAGGCTCAAGTTCCGTATTATTAATACCGGCGAAAATTGCACTTTCTTCTTTGGTCATTAAACGAAACTCTCCTTCAATATTTCTGAAAGAATTAACCTTCATTCCCCAGGGATCTGCATAATCGGATATAACCAGAAGTTTAGCAGAATTTTTCTTTAAAAAATCTATTGAATCTACTTTAAAATAATCTATTAAGCCAGTATTTGCATTGATTTTAACTTCTCTGTTTTTACTCTTGAATGTTAGTGTATCTGTTTTTTTCTTTTCCGGTTTTTCTGAAATATCAACTTCATTTAGATAGCATGAAAATCTGTTCATTGAAGAAGCTTTAAGATTAGCTTTAAAAACAAGTCTTTTTCTCTGGTCAGTCTGAATATTACAACTTTCCTTTTCTAATTGATATTCTATTAAATTTCCATACTCATCGCTTAACTCGGGAAGGAGAAAAGACTGTTTATTAAAATTAGGTTCAGGAGGTTGTAATTCGCAAATAACAACTTCTTCCACATCAAAAGGATGTGGGTTATAAACAAATACAGGAAATTCATTTTGTTCAGGTTTTTTCTGGCCTGATAGCAGGCTAAAAAAGGCTCTGGCCTTTAATTTGTCAATTACTTCCAGACCATGATTTAGCTTTTGCAGGGAATATGTCTCAACCTCATGAATAGCAGAACCCGGAAGTATATCGTGAAACTCTGCGAAAAGAAGATCCTCAAGAGCAGTTTGTAATTCTTTCCGCGGATATTCCATTAATCCGTTCAAAGCAGCATGAACCAATATTTTTTCGTTGAAATAATAAATGCTCTCAAAATTACTATGCATCTTTTTCACCAGGGCCATAGATGTATAACATCCAACAGCCCATGGATTCAAGTCTTTATTTACTTTTGAAAGTTTAGCTTTTCCCGTTTCAAGATATTCAAAATACTTTTCCGGCCAGCTATGTTTAATGTCCCAGGTATTTTCATTTTTTTGTAATTTCTTTATTTGTCTAATGTCTTCTCTTGAGGGGCCTCCTCCATGATTTCCTATTCCCCAGAGTAATATTCCCTCAGATGAATTTTTATTTCTCCCAATCCATTCTTTAATCTTAAGGTCAGCTTTACCTCTTTGAGAATTATAATGGTCGGGGGCTCTGTGTGCAATTATTTCTGATCCATCAAAGCCTGTCCATATAAAGTCATCATCAGGAATTCCCATATCTTTCTTATCCGGACGGCAAAACAAATATGATGTATATCCAGATTTTTTAAGAATCTGAACTAATCCGCGTGAATGGCCAAAAGGATCAAAATTAACAGCTGTTTTAGGATCTGAATCTAATTCATTAATAAAATATTTTTTTGCCTGAAGAATTTGCCTGACAAATGATTCACCTGATGGAATATTACAATCGGGTTGAACATACCATCCTCCTATTACTTTCCATTTTTCTTCTTTAATCAGATTTTTTATTCTCTCAAACAGCTCAGGCTCATATTCACCAACCCATTTATAAAGAAGGGATTCGTTATGACAGAAAACAAAACCATCATTTTCTTCACAAAAATCAGCAGCAATACGGAATGTAGATAAAGTTTCGGCAAGGCCCTCCTCCCATTTCCATAACCAAACCGGATCGAGATGGGCATTGCAAACAAGATGTAATGTTTTTTTTGACATATTTTTAACTATTTGCAGGAATTATTCCCTCAAGGAAAATATCATTTTTGGAATATTTAATCAAAACTTCATTTTTATTTTGTTCAATTATTCCGGTGTTAGATTTATAATTAAAATCTGATATATTCTTTTCACATTTAATATCAATATTTAACTGAACATTCCTTATTGGCAGTTTTAGTTTCAGAACCTTCATCCCGGGAAGAAGATTGGGCTTAATTCTAATGTAATTTTCTTCAGGAAAAACTCCGGCAATATGCTGCACTACAAGCATAATTATTTCTCCCCAGGTCCAAGGAGTAATTCCAATTTGAGCATATGGAGGAGATATCCTATTGCAATACACTTCAAACCATGAGCCTGATAATGAGCCTGGTATATTGTTCATCCATTCTAATACTTTCATTACAATCTGATAATTTCCTGTTTCCATCCCGGCCCTTGCAACAATTATTGAAGAAAAGGGCCATGGCCCGGAAGAATCTGCTTCAGAGCTGTAATGGTATCTGCCATGTCCTCCCATGTTCCAGTCCTGATTCCATAATATTGCCATTTGTTTCATTGTGTTTTTAGCAAGATCGGAATGAGGTGAAACAAAACCTAAGGCAACAGGAATAGCTGTTGCAGTATCAGGCCTGAGTTTATGTTCTATATTTTGTGCAAGAGGAACTTCTTCAGGCAAACCAGAGTTTTTGAGAGGAATAATCTTTTCCAAAACAGAGCCATCAATATTTCTTCTTTTAATAAAACCTAGTTCATCTGTCATTTTATATTTTTCATTTTCCAGCACATTTCTTTTTAAGTTTTCAGAAAAGTTTTTCCATTTTTCTGCTTCATCATCAAAAGAAAGAATCGAGGCTAAAAAAGATGCATCTTTAAGTCCAATAGAAACCAGAGCCTGGTGAATAAATTCAATTCCGGGTTTTATACCATGAGCTTTATGCCTTTCCCAGAAATCGCGGCAATTAAATAACATTCCCGAGTTTTTGTGGTAAAAAACTTGTTTCATTGGGAAATCAGCAACAATAGATATTCTTTGCCAGTTTTTTCTAATAAACTCTATATTTCCTGTCCATAAATAATATAATTTTATGGTGGAAATTAATATCCCATTCTGGTCGAGTTCCACTTCCGTATATTCTCTTTCCTCACTAGAATCCATTGGAGAACCACTTTCAGAAATAAAATCATCAAGAAGACGCTGTAAAACCACTTCAGCTAATTTAAAACTTCCTGATAAAATTAATCCAACAGCCATGTATGAATGATCTCTTACCCATTCTCTGTTATACTGCCATATACTAGCATCAACTTTGCCTTTTTCAGAAAGAACAGAAGGAAGTAGTATGGATGACATTTTAAAATAGTTATCAATCAGACCTGATCCTGAATAGAAATCAGCAATTTTATTCCAATAATTAATACTATCCTGCTGTGGTTCTGTTTCAGAAACAAATTTTACATCTATACTTTCAGAAAACAGAACATATTCTATGTAAACATTTATAAGATTATCTGCCAGGATATTTATTTCTTTATTAATTGTTTTTCCGGGAATTGCAGTTTTTAAGCTGAGATTAATATCCTCTAATGAATTGTTTTTCAGACCGACTTTCCTGATTATTCTTGCATTAGATCTGTCGGGACAATAAAAAGATTCCTGCAATTCAATTTTTTCACTTTTTTGTTTGATTAGTGCAACCGGGATACCTTCATTATAATCCCATTCAGCATTAATAATATCAAAATTATATTTTTCTTCAGTTAAGACATTTTTAATGTTTAATTGAGTATTCTCAATTCCTTTTTTCAGATCCATAGTATAGGATCCCCTTTTATGTTTTAACTTATCGGGGTCCATAATCAATAGTCCGTATACACTTCCCTCAGCTGCCGGAGCATATTGAACAGCAGCCTGAATAAGCCCGTTCCCAAGAAAAAAGTAAGAAACATTTTTCAGGTAAGTCCTAACATCGGGATGTCCTGTTTTAGGATCATCAAAATAGAGGTGTTCTTTTACATCAATCATTTTCCCTGAAATTTTTCCATACTGTTTCAAACCATTGTTCTTGTTGTGGAATAGGTTTTGGTTTTATCCATTGTTTTCTAATAAAAGATTTTTCATCAAGGGAAATTTCCAATATATTATTTTCGACAAAAGATTTTTTTGTATTCAATAAAAATCTCCATTCATCTTCAAGCTTATTATTTATCTTTTCCCCATTTGAATCAATTACCAAATATGATCCCCTGCTTTTACCTTCCTTATTAATATATTCGGCAATAGCTTCAAGATAAATGGCATGTGTTAAACAAAAATCCAGGGTTTTGAATGCTTCTGGAAGATCTTTTACATTTTTCACTCTCATATTATCCTTTATGCTATAATAAAGATCCCAGGCATCTTTTACTACAGTTTTAATGTTCTTTGGATCTCTAATTAAGGATGCATATTCTGACATTCTAGTCTGTATCTCAGATTTATATGAATAATTCAAATTATCATCCTCATCTGTCATCATTCTTTTTGTTTTATTGAACAGATCAGATATACAGGACCCACATTCTTTTACAAAACTACTGCTTTTAACCGGCTCATTATCATAATGTTGTGAAATATACTTTGAAGCTCTTATTCCTCCTACCTGTCCTGAATTCAAAGCTGATCCTCCGGGACGATAAACACCATGTGTTCCATTTAATTCTCCTACAGTGAAAAGATGTTTTACATTCGATTCCCACCAAATATTTCCTTTTATTCCTCCATTATTATGTTGAGCACAGACTGCTATTTCTAATACCTCTTTAGAAATATCTATACCATTATTTTTATAGAGGTCAACGGCAGGTTGATTCATACTCTTCAATCTGGCAATAGGTGTTGATAATAATGCCTCAGATCTTTTAAGGTATTCAAAAGCTTCATTCTCCAAAAAATCAAAGGAGAATTCCTTCATTTTTCCTGTTGCGACAGGGTTTTTTGTATAATCAAGAAATACTCTTCTTCCCATTATTTGAGTTTCCCTGTAAACTAACAAATCAATTAATGATGAACCGTAATTATTTACTTTTTTGGGATCAAAAGGCCATTGGTAACCCTTTAAAAAGATAGCTCCACTTAGAGAGGCCATATCCGGGAAAAATTCATTAAGAAATTCTCTCTCATTATTTCCATCCTTATCTGATGAAAAATATCTGGGAATAACCTGTTGATATGAGCCTGAAAGATTCCACCGAAATTTAACCGACCCGATCCCAAATTGTGATTCGCTGAGGTTTTGTGCAACTGCCCCGGCTTTTAATGCAAGGCCTGTGGAGCCGGTCTGACTTTCAGGATATACTGAATCTTTATATATTCCAGCAGGACCGCCTGTACCGCAAATAATATTTACAGCATTAAAAATCACTAAACCTAAATTTTCTCCATACTTTCCATTCTTATCGATAGATATGGCACCTTTAACATGATTTATTTTGTCAATATTTTTTGTCAGAAGAGAAATAATATCATAATTCTTAAAAACATGTATTTTCTTTTCTTCAACTTCTTTTGCAAGACATTTAAACATTAAATGTGATGTGAGAGGGCCCGCTGATGTTCCACGGCCTTTTGGATCATGGTCGGTTTTATATCCAACATAAGCTCCATAGGTATCGTGTGGAAAAGGAACTCCAAGTCTTACCAGATTATAAAAAGCCTGTAAAGAATGTTGTGCCTCGCACAGAGCTATGTCACCATGCATACTACCACCATCAAACAGGTCTTTAGCCATATCAAAAGGAGAATCTTTTTGTTTACCTGAAAGGCTGAGTTTATAGTATGTTTGTTTATCGGAACCTGCATTATTTGATGTTCCACCACCCCATTTTTCAGTAACAATTGCAATATTTTTTATTCCTCTATTATAAAGACATAATGCAGCATTTAATGATGCCGTTCCGCTTCCAATTATCAAAGTATTTATGGAGTAGGTTGGAAAATTTGTTCCTTTAATGTTTATAATATCTTTTTTCATTTTATTAACGATTAACATATACCGGTTACCGGTTTCCTGTCACCTGTTACCGATCACCGATCTTTTATAAAGTTTGCCATAAATTTCTTTATCCTGAATAACACATCCACTATTATTTCCAGACCGCATAAGTTCGGTACATCTTGAACAGGCAATACATGTTTTTTTCTTATCCAACCGGCCTTTTTGCATAAGATCGAGCGGAGCATCAGGATATGCAAACGCACTACGTCCTAATCCTATCAAAGAAGCCATCTTATTTTTAATAACACCGGCACCTACATTTGGGAAAAACTGTTGTAACCATGAATAGCCTGTCCCAACAAAAGGAATATCAGGAAATTCCTTTTGCAATTCCGAAGTAATATTCACCATACGCATAATTCCTTCAAGAGGGTGTTCAACAGGGAAAATTGATCCTTTAACAGGCCTGTCAAAAGGCCTTCCAATATGTGTATTATAATAAGGAACGCCGGCAGTGATATTCATTAATTGGCTTCCCTTATTTATAAGTATTTTTATCAGTTTTTTTGGCTCTTCCAGATCATAATCAACAGATCTGTCATTTTTCATCCCAAAGCCATAAGGATAAGGAATTAAATCTGTAGCATTAAGCCTGACAGATAAAATTAATTCATCATCATGATTAATAAGGTCTGTGAGAAAAGCAATCCGTTTTTCAAAATTTCCTCCAAACTTACTATCTGTCCTATTGAAGGCTCCCAGCATTTCATGTAAAAGATAACCGTGACAGGCTTTAATATCCACAGCATCAAAACCGGCCTGTTTTGCCAATATAATAGCTTCATTATAAGCATGTTGAATATTCTCAATTTCTTCATCCTTATATAAAATAATGTTCTCCCTATTCTTATCCAGATAAGGATTAAAACATAATACTTTCCCTACAGGATTGCCATCAGGTTTACTATACCTGCCTGAATGAGTTAGCTGAAGTACTAGAAAAGGTTCATGAGAATTTCCCAGTTTATTTATTGCAGATTTTTTAGTGATTTCTACAATAGATTTAAATTGAGCTAATGTTTCTCTATTAAGTAATAACTGATGTGGATTTGATCTGCCATCCTGTGTCACGCTGGTAGCTTCAAACCAAATCATACCACTTCCACCTTCTGCATACCTTTTATATCGTCTGATAGTGTATTTACCCGGGGAACCGTTATTTTCACTGTCAAAACCTTCCATTGGCTGTACCACTAATCTATTTGGAACTTTTTTATTCGAAATAAATAATGGTTGAAAAAGAAGTTCTGTTTCATCAGAAAAGGGAAGCTGCAGATTTAGCTCAGCTGCTTTTTTTTGTAATTCTTCAGTATTTTTATATTTAAACTTTTCGTGCATTAAATATATCTTAATGATTTGTGTGCCCTTTCTACCTTTCTTTGTCCATTTCTTCAACTATTTTTCTTAAACTAATAATATTTTGTTGTATGCTTTTTTCACATTGTGAAGGCCATTTTTTCTCTGTTAATAATGGCACACTCACCTGTTTTTATTTTATTCTCAGTTATTTGAGATAATTGTTTTAGTTTATTAAATTCATTGGAATTAAGGTCTGGAAATTCCTTTAGGAATTTTTCATCAAATACGGGCATATCAAAATCACCACCATGATCTTCAATTGATAAAAATATCTCGTTAGGGAGAGACCCTATCCTAGTTATTATATTTTTAATATTCACACAACCCTGTCCTATTCGTGTTGGAAAACTTTTAAATCCATTATTATTCATCAAAATCCCACCGTCTTTAATATGTGTGGAAACCACCCATGGCAATATTCTTTCTGTTGCCATTTCCGGATCTTCAAGCATAGTAAGAAGATTCATTGTATCAAGGCAAATCCCAAGATAATCTCCAGGTTCAGCATCACATTCTTCAAAAAGTCGAAATAATTCGTGTGTTGTAAATTCAAAATGAGTTTCTATAGCAAGAATTGCATTATTATCACGAAGCATTTGTTTTTGAGATTTCAACACCTCTATCATTTCTTTTAAAAGGATATCTGTTGGAATACTTTCAGGGTTCCAACGCATAAGCCCACCTGAACATGATCTGATAATTTTTGTTTCAAGAATATTAGCCTCTTCAGCAACTTTTCTGTTATTTTCAAAAATATCTATTTTACCCCATGTATTTAAATCTCTTGGAATATGCTGTGCTCCACCCCATTCTATATACAAATCATTAGATTTTGTATATTCAAGCATATCAAGCAAATATGATTTATCAGCAAGTTCAATATTTTTTTTGTTTAGGCCTGAAAAAGCAACACCTTCGGCACCAAATTTCATAGCCCACTCAAGAGTTTCCATCGGATTAAGATCTAAAGGAAATAAACTATAATTATCTATGCCTATTTTTATACTTTTCATTTCAAGCAATATATTATCAAATCAGGGCAATAAATTATTTAATAATTTCCCCTGCTTTTCTTTCAATATAATTCATATCTATCCAGGGTTCATCATTCATATGGATTTCCATTAATTTAATTCTGTTTTTCAAAAGATCCTTAAAATTATCGCCATGAATCAATTGTGTTTCACCCTGATCAGTAATCGACATAAATTCAACACCACTTACAAAAAGATCACTAAGGTCTTTAGTGTTTTCTATTTCCATACGCATCATATCCTTTATATACTTTATATGCCTGTTTTTTTCTATGGTATTATCTGAATTCATATAAGCATAAACACCGTTAATCCAGGCAGCGACATTTCTTTGTGTTTTAAACCAACAACTTAGAGCCCTGATACGTACAAACTGATCAATAATAATATTTTTAATTCCTAGAGAAGTTATTGTTTCTAAAGCAATTGCATCAAGAATATTAGTTGCTGCTTCTATATTTGGCAGAACAAATTTGTCTATTCTTTCAACATCTTTTTTACAAATATCAGCTGTAGTCAATTGAAATAGCACATCTCTACTAAGATCAACATTATTAGGATTATGCGGTGTTGTGCACATAAATTTTTCGTAATAATCTTTTTTCTCCTGAGGAATAGCCTCAATATTTGGCACAAAAGGTCTTAACCATAATCTATACCAGGTGAATCCAAAAGTAGAATACAGTGAAGAAATATTTGGAAAGGAAATTATTGCCTCTTCGGTTTTCTCCCATGCATAAAGAAGATCCTGAAAAAATTCTCTCCCGGCATATTTAATTGCATATTGTTTGATAAGGTTTTTGACATTTAGTTTGTTATTATACTGAAAATTACGACTTACTTCATGATTAATATTATATGGAACATGTTCAGGCAAATAACTGCCACCCATATGAGCCAAATTGAATACTTTATTTTTATTCAACAATTTCAGTCTTTTATATGTCAGCTCAGGGAAAGGTATGCCTAATAATGGCTCAAACATCCAGTGGGGTCCCACAGTAAAATAATATGACACATCAGAATCTTTTTTCTTAAGCAGGTTTATTACCTCATTTTCCTTTTTATCGAATTGTTGCTGATATATAGTACCTGCATTTATATCCTTTTTATCGGGATATTTAGGATGATGGTATGGCATTTCCCAACCACGCTGTACAAGAGAGGCAGTTTCTATTTCTAGTCCTTTATCCAATCCATTAATAATAACATCATGCTCTCCATAAAAAGATTCCATCCTCGTAATAACTTTGAAATCAGGATTCGTTTTTGAACCGGCATCTTTCAGTACATTAAAAAACCTGATAGCATTATCACCGGCCAATTGAGCAATCTCCTTGTCATCTTTCCATTCTCTGATAAGATAGGCACCTCCATTCCTGCCAACATATAATGATTTTGTGTGTTCAAATCCGGCACCACTGTCGTTTGTCCATATGCTAATATATCCAAGTTCAGGGACTTCATTCATTAGTTTAGTCATCATTTCGGCATAATGTTCCCTTACCAGGGGGTGAGTTATAGTCATATTATACCTTGGCTTAAAACTCCTGAATGGATGATCAATTCTGGCACCGCGAAGCATAGGATACTTTTCAAAAAACTTTTCCGGAACCGATCTGGGTTCAAAACACAGAAGTCCGGGAACCAGCCCGTATTTTTTTGCTAACCGGGCATTTTCCTTAAGATATTTTAAATTGGCAGCTAAATAATCATCCGGATAAAGGCCTTTATTAAGATTAGAGTTAACAAACTGATCGAGAGCAGGACAGTAGGTATAAAACATTGGATATATTTCACCTTTTGGCCCTGATTCAATACCCTTAGGAAATGCCAGTCCATTTATTTCAATATGAGTAAATCCCAACCTTGCAATCTCTTTCACATATTCCGGTCGGTTAAAGTTGCGTTGTATTCGCCCTTCCTGAGTTAAAAAATAATCATATGAAACTCTATGGCTATTAAAAGAAGGCTTGAAGGTTTCACCATCAGCAAACAAGTCAACATCAGAATCTGACAAGCTTGTTAATAAATATTCTGTAAATGAATATATATAATATGGTTTGGGCACATATAATATAGCTGATCCATTCTTATTTATTTGAAAATAGATAGATTCATAGTTGCATTTCTCACTGAAATCAGGATCTGCAGTAATATTAAAAATTCCTTCAGAGTTATTAAATTTATCAACCTTTATGAACTTTGTGGCGGAAGTCTTTTCAATAATAAGGTTGGCTGCAGTTTCA
>JBHOTF010000032.1:0-27937 GCA_042584005.1 Bacteroidota bacterium | reverse complement strand
TGGCCGGGCTTAATTTCTTTTACTACTTTTAAAAACTCTGGTTCAAGTTCATTTAATTTACTTCCGGGGCTTAGATTGGGTTTGTTTAAGAGCCTTTTTAAAGCTTTATTAACAAGATCAATTTTCCCGTCAGAACTAATCGTTAAAATACCAATTTCAATTTGCTCAATAAGGGTTTGTAGATATAAATACTGAATTTCTTTTTCAGTCCGTATTTTCCGGTATTTTTCAGTTATTAGATTAAAATAATTGTAAATCTTCTTTACTGATCCAGTCTTTCTTTCTCCTGAATAATATGTGGTAAAATCCTCGTTAATAATTGATTCAAGAAAAGACATAAAATCTTTATTTGTTCGATTAATATGTCTAATAAATTCAAGTACAGAAGTAATAATTACCAGACTTACATAAACAACCCTTAAATAGTTTTTCTCAATTAATAAATAATACAATAGTGCCAACATTGCCAGAGCAAGAATTACTATCCTTATTATTATTTTAAGTAGAATACTTTTATATCCCATATTTTTCCAGTCTTCTATATAATGAACCTCTGGTTAAACCTAAATCTTTTGCTGCTTTTGTTAAATGACCAGAATGTTTTTGCAGGCATTTTAAAATAGCTATTTTTTCAAGTTCGTACAGGTTATATCCACTGCCTGAATCAATTGCTACATTATCATCAGTTATAATTGAAAAATCTGAAGGACTTAGGTTTTTACCATCACTCATAATTACAGCTCTTTCAATACTATGTTGCAACTCACGCACATTCCCGGGCCAAGCAGCATTTTTAAGCTTCTTAAAAACATTATCTGATATAAAGAGTTTTTCTTTTTTATATTTTCTGGAATAAATTTTTATAAAATATTTCGCAAGTAGGGGAATATCTTCCCTGCGTTCTGCCAGAGATGGAAGATACATTTCAATTGTATTAATTCTGTATAATAGGTCTTGTCGAAACTTTCCTTCTTTTACCATTTCTTTTAAAGGCATATTCGAGGCACACAAAAGTCTTATATCAATATCCATTTCCCGATTAGATCCTAATTTTGTTATTTTCCGGTTTTGAAGAACTGTTAACAATTTTGCCTGAAGTGAAAGTGACAGGTTTCCTATTTCATCTAAAAATATTGTTCCTCCAGATGCAGCTTCAAACCTACCTGTTCTGTCTTCTTTTGCATCAGTGTATGCGCCCTTCACATGTCCGAATAATTCACTTTCAAATAAAGATTCGGATATTGCACCCAGGTCAACACTAATAAAAACTTCATCAGATCTGTTCGAGCTTCTGTGAATAGCTCTTGCTACCAATTCTTTACCAGTGCCGTTATCCCCAAGAATTAAAATATTAGCATCGGTTACAGCTAATTTTTCAATACTATCGAAAACTTTCTGCATAGCTGGTGATTGTCCAATAATTTCAGAATACTGAAAATTAATATTCGAATTCAGTATTTCCTGTTGAGATTCTAGTTGTGATACTTTCTGTTTAGACCTGCTTAATTGCATAGCTGTTGAAACAGTTGCTAAAAGCTTTTCATTTTCCCATGGTTTAACAATAAAATCAATTGCACCCATTTTCATAGCTTTAACAGCAATACCTATTTCTCCATAGGCTGTTATGAGAATAACATTGGAATCAGGATCAATTTTCAAAATATTTTTTAGCCATTCAAAACCTTCTGCCCCTCCTGTAGCTCCGGTCGTAAAGTTCATATCAAGAAAAATCACATCAAAATTATGTGACTCCAGTATTTTGGGAATTTGTTTAGGGTCGTTTATTGCCATAACTAAAGAATAATGCTGTTCAAGCAATGTCTTTAATGATAATACGATATACTTATCATCATCTACTAGAAGTATATTTCCCTTTTGTTTATTGAAAGTATTTTGCAAATCAGTATATTTAATTCATAGTTCTTACAAAGAAATATATTACTGGATTATGGAAGATCATTGTAAAGATAAATAAATTATTCACATCGTCCATATTTGGACGATATTTTGTCCATTATTGGACGTTTATTAGAAGTATAAATTACCTTAACCTGTATTAAGCATTGATTATCTTATGATTATAAAATATGGCACAAGAATTGAATTAATCAAAGTCGATTAAAATAATAAAACTAAAAAATGATTAAAAATTATTTGAAAGCCATTCTTAGAAATCTTATCAAAAACAAAGCTTTTTCTGCAATAAACATAGGAGGATTGGCAATAGGTATTTCATCTTGTGTTTTGATATTTATGTACGTCTCATTTGAATTCAATTATGATAAATACCATTCAGAATACGAAAATATTTATAGAATAGCTCAAATTGGCAAATCTGGTGAAATTGAGAATATTGACCCAAAAACTGTCCCGCCACTTGCACATTTTTTGAAAGAAAATTTTCCGGAAGTTGAATATACCGCAAGATTTCAACAAAGGTGGCCTGAGATAATAGAAACAGATGTTAACTCTTTTTGGACAGACAAGATATTTGCAGTTGATAATGAAATCTTTAATATTTTCAATATCAATTTTATTGAAGGAGATAAAAAAACTGCCCTGACACAACCATATTCAACTGTAATAACCAGGAGTACCGCTGAAAAGTTTTTCGGCCAGAAATCAGCCGTCGGAAAAACTATAAAAAAATCTAATACTGATTATGAAATTACAGGAGTAGTTGAAAATCCTCCGGACAATACTCACTGGAAATACAATGTACTTATTACCAATGTGATGCCAGCTGATCAACAATTCCTTGCAGAAAAAAGCTGGATATTTAACATCTATTACACCTACATAAAGCTCTTACCGAATACAGATATAAATTCTTTTGAAATAAAAATTAATACTCTGGTAAAAAATTATGCAAAAGAAAAATGGGAAAAGCGAGGTTACTCTTATTCATATTTTTTACAAGCAATAAATGAGATCCATTTAAATCCCCTGCCAATAAATGAAATAGAACCGGCAGCAGATTCAAAAGTATTATACATATTTTCAATAATTGCTATTCTGATACTTACAATAGCTTGTATAAATTATATTAATCTGAATACTGCCCGGGCAGCCAAAAGGGCTAAAGAAATTGGAATAAGAAAAGTTATTGGAGGAAATAGATCACAAATAATAAAACAATTCCTATTAGAATCTGCTACATTCACTTTAATCGCAACTTTTTTTTCAATACTCATCATTGATTTATTACTGCCAGTGCTGAACAATATTACTGGTTTAAATTTTGTTTCAAAAGATATTTTCAGCAAAAATATTTTAGTTATTCTATTTATTCTAATATTATTTGTTAGTATTTCATCTGGTATTTTCCCGGCTATTTTTGTGTCAGGCTTCAAAGCAGTAAATGCAATTAAAGGAAAAATAATGTCCAATTCCAGGTCTTTTGTCAGAAGAATTTTAGTGTCTTTTCAATTTTTCATTTCTGTCGTATTAATAACAAGCACAATTATAGTATACCAACAGCTGAACTATATAAAAAATTATGACCTGGGAATAAACATAAAAAATAAAATTGTCATTCCAATGATTAATAAAATTGATGGTTATAATAAATATGAAGCTATAAAAAATGAGTTGCTGAAAAATCCAAATATTACAGGCCTAACAAATTCAGAATCTATTGATGAATTATCAATGTTTGAACAAACCAGATTATCCAGCCAGAACAAAAATGAAGGAATATTTATTAACTATTTATTTTGTGATAATGATTTCATTCCTGAATTTAAAATTGAAATTACAAATGGCAGGGGATTTTATTCAAAAACAGATACAAGCATGTCGTATATATTAAATAAAACAGCTGTCAAGGCTCTTGGTTGGAACTCACCTGATGAAGCTATTGATAAAGAAATAATTAATGAATGGTCATATTATGGAAAAGGAAAAATTGTAGGAGTTTGTGAAGATTTTCATTATGAAGGCCTTCAGTTTAAGGTAGAACCATTAATATTAGGATATAAAAAAATAAACATCAACCCCTTAAATTTAGAAGAAAGTAAAAAGGCATTAAACTCTGATATCATTATTTCAATTAGCCCCATCAATATTGATGAAACAATTTCTTTTATAAAAAAAACATATCATAAAGTTTTCCCTAATTTCCCAATCTATTACTATTTTCTTGAGGACAGTTTTGATCGTCTATACATGAAAGAAAAAAACATAAGTAAAATATTTAGTGTTTTTACAATTCTGGGGGTAATTATAGCTTGTTTGGGTTTATTTGGAATGGCATCCTACACAGCCGAACAACGGACCAAAGAGATTGGTGTCAGAAAAGTGCTAGGTTCTTCTGTAATAAATGTGGTTGTGCTATTATTAAAAGAGTTTTCTAAATGGGTAATTCTTGCCAACTTGATAGCCTGGCCTGTAGGTTGGTTATTAATGAAAAATTGGCTTAATAATTTTGCAAATCAGACATCTATCAGTTTATGGATATTCTTTTTTGCCGGTACACTTTCATTATTTATCGCTATACTGACAGTGAGTTACCAAACAATAACCATAGCATTAAGAAATCCGGCAGACAGCCTAAGGGATGAATGATTAAAATGGAGTTTCACAATCTACATAACAGTTAATACCTGCATTATCAAAATATTTTCTATAACTAAGCATATCTTTTTCTGAGGGAGATAATATTTCTGAATATTCATATTTTTTACCAAGCTGTGTGTATTTTGAATTACCGTACCGATGAAAAGGCAGAAGGTTTATTTCCTGAAGTTTATTTTTTTTCATAAACTCAGCTGTTTTTCTAAGGTTTTCTTCAGTATCATTAAAACCAGGAATAATTGCCAACCTGATAACCAGCCTGCCATCCCAACCTGATGAAGAAGCATACTCTATATTTTTCAATATTAAAACATTATCAACACCTGTTTTTTCTTTATGTAATAGCGGATCCATATGTTTAATATCAATAAACATCCAATGTGTGAGCTCCAATACTTTTTGAAAAATTTCAGTATCGGCATATGCTGAGGTTTCTATTACAGTATGAATATACTCAGACCGGCATTTTTTCAATATTTCCAGTAAAAAATCTTTTTGTAATAATGGTTCTCCACCGGTAAAGCTAACGCCTCCTTTACTATCCCAGAATCCCTGGTCGCGCTTTAGAATTCTCAGTAATTCATCAGGTGAATAATATTTCCCTGCAAGATTTATGGCTTCAAACAAACAAACTTCAGCACATACCGGATTATCACATTTATCGCAAAGCAATCGGTTAAATACAGGTGTTTTGTCCTTTTCCTGATTAATACTTATTGCAGCATGAGGACAAGCATCAACACATCTGTAATGTATATGCTTGCATTTATCTATACTGAATAATAATGGTTGTTTGAGAGACTGTCCTTCAGGATTAGAACACCACTCACAATGTAAGGGACAGCCGCTGAGAAATACAAGTGTCCTGCAACCCGGACCATCATGTACGGAGTGCCCCTGAATATCAAAGATTAATCCTTTCAATTTTTGAGCCACTTAAAATTTTCACATGTTACAGCTATCATGTCAGGATATGCCATAGGTTTGTTTTGATCTGCATTACAAATTCCTGTATATTCCTCTTCTGCAGAATAATTAATACAAAACTTACATCTCGAAAGTTTTTCAAAGTTTTCGCAGCAGGCTTCATCTGCAATAACAATATCTTTTGTCAGATGACAAATACCTTTTGCAACATCAAGAGCCGCAAAATTTCTACAATCAATATGTTTATAATTACTATTCATAATTAACACTTCTGATATTCGGTTCGTACTATAACCTCATCCTGAATTGGTTTCCCAATCTCTACCCAATATTGTGTAAAACCGGCAACCCTTACCAGCAAGTCACGATATTTTTCAGGTTCCTTCTGTGCATCTTTCAGCATTCTGGAATCTACAATGTTATATTGCAAATGAAAACCACCCTTTCTCATATAAGCTCTTGATAATTCCAGCAGTTTCCTGGCTCCCTCCAATCCTTTTATTGCACTTGGATGTATTTTCATATTCATCTGTGAATTCTGCGACATGGAATGATCCCAACAGGTAGCTGAGGTAAATAATGCATAAGGCCCATTCCTGTCTGTTCCGGGATATGCCGACATAGAAGTGTCAGCAAAAGTGGTTCCTTCAAGCCGGCCATCAGGTGTTGCACATGTTGCAGCACCCATTGGAGCATGTGTTGAAACTGAAATCTGACATGCATAATAGGGTTGTGCATTGAGTGATTCATAGTCATAACACATGGCACAAAACCAGTCCTCCCACTCTTTCAGAATATTGTCAACAAAAGGATCATCATTTCCATACTTTGGAGCAGTAAGACATAAATATTGTAAGCTATCGTATTTTTCAACACCATCTTTCTTTTCCTGATCAGCCAAAGAGGATGAACCAACTTCTTCTGCAGTTTTAAAACCAAAGTTCTGTACTATTGCTTCCTTTAACTCATTTAAGCCTGATTTCTTATCCTGGTATATTATCTTTTTTAATGCAGAAAGGCTATTGATAAGGTTTGCTGTACCGCAGGTTTCCACATTATGAGTAGCATTATAACGGTATCCCATTTCATTTATCAAATGGCCATTATCAAGACAATCAGGTTTTAGCAAAGAATTAAAAATTGCCATATTATTTTTTCGCCATATATCATGCTGAATATTATTAGTTAGGGATAATACCTCAACAGATTTGGAAAAATATTTCTTGAACTGATCAAAAAGTTCTTCGTAACTATCTAGTTTTTTTCCATGAGAAGGAAATACTCTTTGTCCTGTTCGTTGATCTACCCCATCAAAAAGCACCAGTTCGAGAATTTTTGGAAGAGAAATAAAATGTACTCCAACACTGGTTGGCTGCCCTGATCCACCTGGAATAAAATATTCTTTTCCGTTTAAAGTTAGTGGCATCCAGGAACATGGAGATGTTTCCAAACAACCACCTATAGCAAATGAACGAGCTTCTTCCAGATTCATTCCCTCTCTGCCATAATGGTTAACAAGAAATTCAATAGCCACTCTGTTGTTAACAAATGCCGGGTATCCTGTGCCTGTTTTAATACATTCAATTGCTTTCAACAAAAATGGTTCAGGGAGTTTATCATCATATAACACAGTTAATGTTGGCTGTGTTGTTACACATTTTGTGGCTGCTTCAATAATTAATTCTTCCAGCCGATTACAAGCTGGCCTTCCGTCTTTGGTTAAACCACCAATGCTCAAATTATTGAATGTGTTTCCAGAAAGAACCCCACCGACTACTCCCATTGAGGCAAAACAATCAATACATGTATATTTTACCCTAAGACATTCCATTAATTCAATTACTTCTTCTTCTGTCACAGATCCAGCCTGAGTATCCTGCTCAAACCAGGGCCAGAGTACCTGTCCAAGACGTCCGGGAGACAAACCTGATATAGCATCTTCATTAAGAACAGCGATATGTAAGATCCATGTCAACTGTACTGCTTCACGGAAAGTACGTGGTCGATTAAAAGAAATCCATTCAAGAATTTCAGCAATTTGTTTGTACTCCTCCTTCTGTTTTTTATCTTTTTCTAAACTTTCCAGCCTTCTGGCCTCAGTAGCATAATTTAATATCCATTTCTGAATTCCTTCAATAACAATAATTACAGCCTCATAATTATATAAACGGTTCATTCCGCTAATACCATCTCCATCGGGCTTCCCGGCTACCTCATTTTTTTTCTCTCTAGCCATTTTAATTATACCATCAAATCCATACTGAAGTGGATAATAATAATTTATTACCTCTCTACCCTGAGGAAGTGTATATCCTGAATCAAACATACAAACAACCGATTTCATTATCGCTTCTTTTATGTCATATTCAGGTACCATTTGTTCATATTTATGGCCAATGTCATCAACCGATTTTCCAACCCATGAACGTGCTACCTTAAGTAATGATGGCATCTCTTCTTTTCGTATACCAAATTTACCAGCAATTGACATAACATTTCCAAAATCTTTTGTGACATTACCACCTCCGCCACCAAACTTTGATACCTCGTCGGCACTTACACTACCTTTGTCAAGAGCCGCTTTGTAAAGTTCGTCCTCTTTGGCCATGTAAAAACCTTCTGATAACCACGGCATTGGAAATGAGCCTCGATTATAATTGGTTTTTCCCATAACTATCAGTTCTCCGGGATAAATAACCGGAGTTGAATGAGAAAAAGCACATTTTAATGCCATAGCACGTCGAATTACTGGAATCTCACTATCCAGGCCCATATATTTTCGGGTATACCAGTATGGAAATTCATTACTTGCCGATGATAGGGTTTGGAAATAAAGCTTACGCAATTTTCCTGCACGAATACAAGGTTCCTTGTCTATCTCCCTTCCGGTAATTTTATCAGGAGGTTTTCCCCCTATCTGAGAACTCAGTTTAATTCCTGACTCTTCAACAACCTGTGACAGTTTTTTACTCATAATATCTTAAAACTTATACTACCGATAACTATTATATAATTTATCAAAATTAACAAAGTAAGATGATATAAAAAACACCAGGACTTTCTTAATATCCACATCAATTATTGTAGTTATATTCTTAATGGTTTATATTCTAAACCTCAATGTAAAAATACTTCCCTTCTCTTCTTCTGACTTTACAGAAATACTTCCACCATGAAGAAGCATTATCTGGCGGGAAAGGCTCAACCCGATTCCTGAACCATTTTCCCTTGTTGTATAAAATGGTATAAATATCTGATCAATTTTATTTTCAGGAATACCACATCCCTTATCTTCTACCTCAATAATACACTTGTTATCTTTAGAATAAAATGATCTTAATATAATTATTTTAACTTCTGTGTTCTCCAGAGCTTGAATTGAATTTTTAATCAGGTTGAGAAGAATTTGTTGAACTTGTTTGTGATCTGCCTCAAGCATGATTTTTTCTTTAACCTCAACTTTAAAATTTATATTTTTCTTCCTGATTTCTTCGTCCATTAATTTGGCAATACCCATAAGAAGCGATCCAACATCTAAAGTTGTCACTTCAGGTTCAGGAACAGAATTAATCTTCCTGTACGCTGATACAAAGTCGATTAGGCCATTACTTCTTTCTTCAATTATTTCCAGGCCCTCAACAGTTTTTACTAGAACATTAATATCATGAGGATCCTGATCATTTTTAATAAGATCAGAATTTTTCAACATTCTGGCTATTTCCTTTATTGTTGAATTAATTGGTGCAATCGAATTCATTATTTCATGTGTCAGAACTCTCGATAATTTCTGCCACGACACAATTTCTTTTTCATCAAGTTCATCCTTAATATTCTGTATAGAAATAAGTTTCTTCTTTTGCCCTGATATTTTAAACTCAGCAGCTAAAACAAGTATTTGTTTTATTTCTTTATTGATATTTATTGTAATCACTTTCTGATCAGATGGTCCTGTATCAACCATAATATTTGAAAACTCAGGTAATATTTTATTCAAAGAGCTAATATTATTCAAATAATTTAATCCCATCAGATTTTTCGCTGCATTATTAAATAATTCCACATTCCCTTTCTTATCGAAAATAATAAGTCCAATAGAAACATGTTCAGCAAGAATATTGAAATAATGGCCCTGATGTTCTTTCTCAATGTTAATCTCACGAACTGATTTATTCAACAAATTAAGGCATTTATATACCTCACCAAACAGCTTTTCATTCTTGGAATCGTCCCATTTAATTCCAAAATCATTTTGTTTCAATGAATTAAAAAAATTTGTCAGATCAGCAGATATCTTGGTTAAATACCTGTATATCAGAAATATTTGCATTAACAATAATAATGTAAGATTAATGATTATTATGTACCAGCCAGTATTTACCAGATAATAGGAAAGGGCTATTGAATTTATTAATATCAATAACAGCCGTATTGCAATATTGAATTTATAAGATTTAAAGATCATATTTTTTCATTTTCCTGTATAAAGTTTGCCTGATAATTTTCAATTCATTTGCTGCAGAACTAACATTTCCTTTACTCCTTTGAAGCGCTTTGATAATCGCATTTTTCTCTGCATCTTCCAGAGATAAAATATCCTTTTCATTTATTGCCCTGACCCTAACGCCCAGGTCATCTGAAGATATATTATCCGAATCAGATAAAATTACTGCTTTTTCAACTGCATGCATCAGCTCTCTAACATTCCCGGGCCATTGATACTCGTTTATACAATCAATAGCTGTACTGTTGAATTTTATTAGTGGTTTCCGGTATTTTACTGAATTTTTCTTTAAAAAGAATTCCGCCAGCTTTATTTTATCATCACCTCTGTCTCTCAATGGAGGAATTTCAAGAATTATAGTATTAATTCTATAATAGAGATCTTCACGGAAGAAATTTTCCCTTATCATTTTCTCAAGATTCTTGTTGGTTGCACATATTAATCTTACATCAATAGGAATTTCTTTATTAGAACCAATTGGAGTTATATGCCTGTTTTGTAATGCGCTTAATAATTTTGGTTGTAAACTTACCGGCAGGTTCCCAATTTCGTCGAGAAAAAGACTTCCTCCTGAGGCTGCTTCAAATTTGCCTGTACGGTTTTCCTTAGCATCAGTAAATGCTCCCTTTAAATGGCCAAACAATTCACTTTCGAATAATGATTCATTTAAGGTTGCCATATCAACAGTTAACATTAATTCATTTTTTCTAAATGATTTTTTATGGATTTCTCTGGCAATTAACTCCTTGCCAGTACCATTCTCACCAATTATCAGAATATTGGTTTCGGTTTGTGCAAGTTTATTTATTTTCGAGTACACATCTTTCATCTCTGATGAAGTGCTTTGAAAAATGTCATTATTTGAAATTTCTTCATTTATTAGCTTTTGTTTTTTCTTAAGTGTTCTTAGCTCTTTTTTCGACAATCTGTGTTTTAAACCAGCTTTCAGGGTAGTAATTAATTTTTGGTTTTCCCAGGGTTTAAGAACAAAATCAAATGCACCATCTCTAATAGCTTTTACAGCCAGTTCAATATCTCCATATGCAGTTATTGGAATAATTACAGCATCAGGATCTTTTTGAAATATGCGTTTCATCCAGTATATACCCTCATTTCCAGTATTAACACCCGTTTGAAAATTCATATCAAGTAATATCACATCAAACAAGCCTTTATCAAGTAAAGTGGGAATCTGGTTTGGTGAACCGACTGATTTTACTTCCTCAAAAACAGGATCAAGTATAAAATGCAGAGCTTTTAAAATACTCTTATTATCATCAACAATAAGCAATCTTCCTTCTTTCATAAGCATTTAAAACATTTATAAAATTAAACCAACTTTAGTCACTTTAGTCACTGTTAATATTATACAAAACTATAATAATATATTACAACCTGTATGATTTTGCGAAATTATTGTATGTTTTTGCGACAATTTAACATGAAATAATTAATGTTTTTTCTGTTATATTCTGATTATATGACAATTATAAAATTGGCATATTAATTGGATTTCTTTTATTGTAAAGCTCATAAATATTATTAAATTTTACTCAGAATGAAAAAGCACTTTTTGTTAATTAGTATCAGAAATATTTTAAAAAGAAAATCATTTTCAATAATTAATATTATTGGACTTGCAATTGGAATGGCTGCTTCAATTCTAATTTTATTATGGATTCAGGATGAAATTAGTTTTGATAAATATCACGATGATCACGAACAAATATACAGGTTGGTACTATATCAAAAAGTCCAGGGAACAGAGGTTCATCTTCTTGAAAATGCACCGGCAATTGGACAGGCTATGATAGAAGAAATACCTGAAGTAAGGGATTTTTTTCGTCTGTTTAAATTTCCCAATGTTTATATATCACGAGATAATAATAAATATAATGAAAAAAGAGTATTTCTTGCTGACTCGACTATTTTTGGTATTTGGTCAATCAATTTTATAAAAGGGAATCCTGAAACAGCACTAAACAGACCTCAAACTATTGTAATTACTGAAAGTATGTCAAAAAAATACTTTGGAAATGAGGATCCTATGGGACAAAATCTTCAATTGGCCGGACAACTTGATTTCGAAGTAACAGGAGTTATTGAGGATTCTCCGGTTAACACTCATTTTCATTATGATTTTATCGGATCATTTGTGACACACAGCAGATCGAGAAAAACCAGATGGCTTGGGGATGGTTGCATTACATATGTGAAGTTACTTAAAAACTCCAATATTGATCAACTAAAGATTAAACTAAGCGAATTATTTAAGGCCCATACGAGTGAAGAAATAGTGCAGGCATTAAATGTGACATGGGAAGGATTCGAAGCATCTGGTTCAGAAGTAAAAATTGATATGCAAAATATTGGAGATGTACATCTGAATTCCAATTTGTATGATGAAATTGAACTGAACGGAAAAAAACAAAACGTATATATTTTCTTTTCAATTGCAATATTTATTATAATTCTCGCATGCATTAATTTTATAAATCTTTCCACTTCCAGATCTTTAGCAAGAGCCAGAGAAGTGGCCATAAAAAAAGTGGTTGGATCATCAAGAAAAAAACTTATTTCACAGTTTCTTGCTGAATCAGTGTTTTTTTCCCTTATAGCCTTAAATTTAGGACTCTTATTAGTCGAACTTTTTCTTCCATTATTTAATAACTTTGCAAATAAAGATTTGTCGATTGGATATCTAAATAATCCCCTTACAATTCCAATATTATTATCTTTTGCCATTTTTATAGGTCTCATTTCAGGATATTATCCTTCTCTTAAACTATCAGCATATAAACCGGCCAATACAATTAAAGGCAAATTTGAAAGAAATAAACTTGGTTCTTCAGTAAGGGATGTTTTAATAGTATTTCAGACTATTGTTACTGTGGTAATTCTGACATCTACCATAATATTTACAAAGCAGATAAAATACATTAATACTGAAAATCTTGGATTTGATAAAGAAAATCTTCTTGTAGTAAGAAATCTAGGGTCTTTTTCCAAAAATAATCTGAAAACTTTTAAAGAAGTATTAAAAAACCATAGCTCAATATTAAGTGCAAGTCATTCCGGGACTATCCCCGGATCAGAGTTTAATGGCCGGATTTTTTATCTTGAAGGACAAACAATTAACCAGGGAAAAGCTATGCAAAGAATTTCTACTGATTTTGATTTTGCCGAGACTTATTCTATTGAAATAGTTGATGGCAGGTTCTTTAGCCCTGATTTTGCAACAGATTCTACATTAGGCTCCGCAATAATTAACGAATCAGGAGCTAAATTCATGGGACTGGAAAATCCGGTAGGAAAAAAATTATACAGAACTGACAGAGATGGTGAATACTGGTTTACAATTGTTGGAGTAATAAAAGACTTTAATTATGAATCCATGCACCAACCTGTTAATCCAACGGTTTTTCGACCTTTTAGAGAAACCCATGAATATATGACAATAAGAATTACAGATACGGATCCCAATAAAACCTTAAAATATATTGAGGACCAATGGTATAAATTCACAGAGCAACCATTTGAATTTTCTTATCTGGAAAAAGATCTTAAAAATTTATATGCTAATGAAACTCGCATAAACATATTATTCTATATTTTCTCATTCCTGGCAATATTAATCTCATGCCTGGGACTATTTGGAATGATAATGTATTATACTGCTCAAAAAACCAAAGAAATAGGTATAAGAAAATCATTAGGTGCCTCAGTATTAAAAGTATTAGTTCTACTGTCAAAAAGAACATTCTACATGTTAGTTATATCAAGTATTATTGCGATTCCAATCAGTTGGTATTTTATGACAAAGTGGTTAGATAATTTTGCATTTAAAATTAATATAGGAGTATTGCCATGTATTTTCTCCTTTATTATTGTCTTAGCAATCACTACATTAACAGTTGGTTTTCAGTCGGTTAAGGCTGCCAGAGCAAATCCGGTGGATTCACTAAGATATGAGTAAGTCAATTATTAAACCTTGAAGACGGAATTGGGGGAAATTTGCAAAGTTTTTTTAGCTTTACTCCGTGGGAAAAATCAGAAAAAACGAACTGCTAATAATTAGTGGACCTAATGGTTCAGGGAAAACCACATTTGCCAAAGCATTTCTTAAAAAACACCAATACTATTATCTTAGCGCCGATGATATTGCCATGGAAATAGATCCTGATTATTTTGATAAGGCCAGACTAAAGGCAGGAAAAGAGTTCTTTGTCAGGCTGGAAAAATCAAAAAGTGACAAAAAAGATATTATAATAGAAAATACATTATCAGGACTGTATCTAAGAAGAATTATTCCCCAGTTTAAAAATCATAATTATATTATTTCTATAGTATTTATCTTTATTGAAGATCCACAGATTTGCATTGAAAGAATTAAAGAAAGAGTTCTCAAAGGAGGGCATTATATTACTGATAAAGATGTTTTACGCAGATATCACAGATGTAACAATAATTTCTGGAAAAAGTATAAATTATTAGCAGATAACTGGCATTTAACTTATAATTCGGAGGATCAGTTCAGGACTTTGGCTCATGGTGTTCAGGAAGACTATCAGGTAAAAAACAAGAAAAAATTTGAAAAATTCATTGAAAAATTAGACCTTTGACGCATGAAACAATACAAGAAGTTCTTTAATATTGAGGTAATGGAAAGAGCGTTTGAGTTCGAGAGAATTGGAAATCAAGGTGTTCTTGACGCAAGAGAAGAAAATCGAAAATTAGGGATTCCCACAGTTTATATGATAAATAATGAGATTCTGTATGAATTGCCTGACGGTACAATTACAGAAATAAGTCCTTTTAAACGAAAATTTAAACAAATACTTGCAAAACTCCGTTCGAATTAATTACATCTCAATAATTAATAAAAAATAATCCGGGCAAAACCTGGATTTTTTTTTGCCCGGAATACTTGTCACTTTGTACTTTTTACTTGTCCAATCCACCATTTAATGGATTAGCATCCAGTGCCCACATTCCACGTCCGTGAGTTGCAATTACAATAATATTGTCTCTTGGATGAACCTGCAGGTCATGTACAAAAGTAGATGGAAGATCACCAAGAATTTCCCATTTTTTTCCGCCGTTTTTAGAAACATAAACTCCTATATCTGTTCCAACATATAAAATATTTTTGTCATTTGGATCCTCACGGATAACATTAACAGGGCCTAAAGGTATATTACCTGCAATATTAATCCATGTTTGTCCATAATCTGTTGATTTCCAAACATAAGGCGCAAAATCCTCATTTCTTTTACCATTTTGTGTCATATAAACAGTTTCAAGATCATATTTAGAAGCAACTAATCTTGAAATCCATCTGTCGGCAGCTGCTCCTTCTGTTATGTCAGTCCATGTTTTTCCTTCATCCTTGGTAACATGAACTCTCCCATCATCAGTTCCCGCATAAATTAGTCCGTATTGTAAAGGAGATTCTGAAATTGCAAATAAGGTCTGATAAGAAATATCCCCCATTTTGTTAATATCGTTATGAGTTAAATCAGGACTGATTTTCTCCCAGCTTTCGCCTCTGTCCATGGAACGGAACAAGAAGTTCAATCCATGATATACTATATTCGGGTCATGTGGTGAAAGAATAAATGGAGCAACCCATTGTCCTCTGTAGGGCATTTCTCCCTCTTCAGATTCTGGCATTATTCCCTGACTTCTGTCCCTGCCGGTTTTACTCATATCCGATCTGGAAATCCTACCATAAAATCCGGCAGAATAAACCGTATTGGGATCTGTAGGATCAATGGCATGACTACTACCTTCACCCCCCGGGGCACCTTCCCACTCTACTTCAGGAATTTTATCACGTCCTTTGCTTAAATCAACTATTCCTCGACGGCTTCCATGATCCTGAATGGAACCATATACATAAAATGGATCATTCATATCATAAGCAACATTATAAAACTGAACTAAAGGAAGTTGCTTAATAAACAATTTCCAGTTTTTACCCTTATCATAAGAAAATACAATACCTCCGTCCTGAACATTTATAAGAAAATCGGAATTATCCGGATCTATCCATAAGCCGTGATGATCGCCATGCATTCCACGCAATCTACTAAAAGTGGCACCTCCATCCTCTGAAATATTCAATCCAAGGCCCATTGTATAAATTGTATTTTCATCATTTGGATCAACTCTCATCTGTGCAAATACCCAGCCATAAGTGGCAGAATGGGACTTCATATAGTTTTCCATTTTATCCTTTAATCCACTTACCTGATGCCAGGATTTTCCTTTATCATCTGTACGATAAACAACCGCTCCTTTTATTCTGCCTTTTACAGGCCTTCCATATGAATCGGTTTGGCCGGATTGATTCTCATCAGCTAATTCATAATTATCAACAAAAGCATAAAGAACATCCGGATTAGAACGTGCAATATCAATACCTATTCTTCCTCTGTATCTGGCATCAACCAGGCCGTTATTTATTTGTGTCCAATTAGTTCCCCCATCCTTAGTTGTATAAATACCACTACCGGAATATCCGTCCTCATTTCTGGGATCATTCCAGAGTTTTCTTGTCCTCTGCCATGTAGAAACATATAAAACTTCAGGATCATTAGGATCAATTACCATGTCGTTAGCTCCTGTTTCATCATCAACATAAAGTATTTTAGCCCAGGTTTTTCCACCGTCGGTAGTTTTAAAAACTCCTCTGTCGGGGTTTGTAGTCCATTCATTACCACCAGCTGCAACGTAAACAATATCCGGATTAGTAGGATGTATAACAATACGTGGAATAGTATGAGTATCTGCAAGTCCCATATGCTCCCATGTTTTTCCTGCATCTGTTGATTTATAGACTCCACATCCTGACATTGAACTTCTGAATATATTAGCTTCACCTGTTCCAATCCAAACTGTATTCGGATCAGAAGGAGCTACTGTAACATCTCCAATAGATGTGGTAGGACCCTGGTCAAATACAGGATTCCATGTTTCACCATCGTTTTCAGTTTTCCATACACCACCTGAAGCTGCGGCCACATAAACAACATAAGGCTTTCCCTCATACTTTGCAACAGCAATATCTGTACATCTTCCGCTTGTATTTGTTGGACCGAGATGTTGCCAGTGTAAATCTTTGAACTGAGAACTTTCTTTCATAGCAACATGCTTATCAAATAATTCCAGTCGGGTTTTTCCGTCAAAAACAGGCTCCTGAGCCTTATCAGACACCTGGCACGAGCTAAAAACTATTAGTATACAAACTAATATTTTCATTACACTTATCAGATTGTTGGTTTCTTTTTGTTTTAACATATTCTATTATTTAAGTTAATAATAATTTATATCTGTTAATTAAATATTATCTGCGGCCAAATCTACCTTCTCTTCTAACATTATTGATAGGATTAGCATCAAGCGCCCACATACCACGACCATGAGTTGCAACAACAATTATATTGTCTCTTGGATGAATAATCAGATCCTGAACATAGGTCGATGGTAAATTACCACCAAGTACTTCCCATTTTTTTCCTCCGTCTTTACTAACATAAGCACCTACATCGGTACCTACATAAAGAATATTGGGATTTCTGGGATCTTCTCTGATAACATTAACAGGGCCATAAGGTATGTTGCCTGAAATATCTACCCATGTTTTTCCAAAGTCGGTTGATTTCCAAACATATACTGCAAAATCATCATCACGTTTACCATTCTGTGTCATATAAACAGTAGCCATATCATATGTTGATGCTACCAATCGTGATATCCACCGGTCTTTAGGAATTCCATTTTCTATTTTATTCCAGTTTTTTCCACCATCTTTTGTAACATGAACATGCCCATCATCAGTTCCTACATAAATAAGTCCGTATTTTAGGGGTGATTCAGAAATAGAAAATATTGTCTGGTATGAGATATCTCCCATTTGACTTTTATCATTTGATGTCAGATCCGGGCTTATTCTTTCCCATGTGTTCCCTTTATCTTTTGACCTGAACAGATATTGCATACCATGATAAACAATATCAGGATTATGAGGGGAAAGAATAAATTTGGCTAGCCATTGTCCTCGTAATTTTGGTTCATCAGGATACATTCTCGGTTGAATACTTTTCCTTTCTCCTGTGGCAATATTTGTCCTGGAAAGAGATCCGTAAAATCCCGCAGAATAAACAATATTGGGGTCTCTGGGATCAATACAATGATTACTACCCTCACCCCCTGGTGCCCCTGTCCAGTCAGAAGACGGAATATTATCACGGCCCCTGCTCAAATCAACAGTACCTTTCCGGCTTCCATGATCCTGAATTGAACCATACACATGAAATGGAGTATCCATGTCATATCCAACATTATAAAATTGAATAAGCGGTAATCCATCCTTTAAATTTTTCCAGTTTTTACCTCCGTCATAAGTAACATTAATACCCTGATCATAAACATTTATCATATAATCAGAATTATCAGGATCAATCCATAATCCGTGATGATCCCCCCCATGGGTACGGAGTGATTTGAAAGTTTTTCCACTGTCATATGAAACATGCAGCGATAAACCCATAATATATACTGTGTTTTCATTATTCGGATCAACTCTTATCTGACCAAAAACCCAACCATAAGTGTTGGATAATCCTTCCATATAAGGCTTCATCTTTTCCGTTAATCCACTCATCTGAGTCCATTTTTCACCTTTGTCAATTGATTTATATACAGTTGCCCCCTTTATCCTTCCGCTCGAAGGAATTCCGTAATTATCACCCTGATCAACAAACTCTTCTCCGGTCTTTTCATAATTATCAACAAAAACATACAATACCCTTGGATTAGTTTTACATATATCAATACCTATTCTGCCTCTGTGCTCCGGTTTTGGTAATCCATTGTTTATTTGTTCCCAGTCTTTACCGCCATTTGTTGTTTTCCACACACCACTACCGGTATAAGTATCATCGCTCCTCGGATCATTCCATTTTTTTCTTATCCTCTGCCATGTAGTTGCATAAAGAACATTGGGATTCTTAGGGTCCATAACAATATCATTGGATCCTGTTTTTTCATCTACATAAAGAATTTTGGCCCAACTTTTCCCGCCATCAGTTGTTTTATATACTCCCCTTTCCGGATTATTGGTCCATTCATGCCCTGTGGCAGCAACATATACTATATCAGGGTTTTTAGGGTGGACAATAATACGGGCAATTGTATTTGTGTTTTCCAGTCCCATATGAGCCCATGTTTTCCCAGCATCAACTGATTTATACATACCTACACCAGCCATTGAACTTCTGAAAATATTTGCTTCACCCGTACCTATCCAAACAATATTTTTGTTTGAAGGGGCAATTGCAATATCTCCAATATCAGAGCTTGCTTCCTGATCAAAAACCGGTGTCCAGGTTGTAGCCTCATTTTCAGTTTTCCAAACTCCACCTGAAGCTGAAGCAGCATAAATAGTATAATTTTCTCCTTTGGGATATTCAACTGCAATATCAACAATACGGCCACTGGTATTATTAGGTCCTAAAAACTGCCAGTTTAAATTATTAAATGATGACTCTTTCTTCATCTTTAAATGGCTGTTGAAAAGTTTAAGACGCTCTTTTCCTTCAGTAACAGGCTTTTTCACCTGAGCTGATAATTGCATGCCGACTAAGAATATCAATAACAAAACTGATACTTTCCACATTTTTTGAGTTTTTTTCATGATGAGGTTTTCATAGGTTAATAAAAACTTAATTGGTTTATTTGTTTAATAAACTTATTATCTGACCATTAGAACAAATCAGGGTATTATTTCTTATTACTCTATCAAATATATGAAATTTAATAGCCCAATGGAATATGTTATACAATACTTAATGTTTTTTTAAAGTTTTTTAACATATCATTATCCATTGTATTTCTGTTAATTAACACCATCTATAATTATCTTTATAATTCTTTATTTATATTTTTAGTTGTATAATTATAATTTTAGTTATATGTTTGCGTTATAATAAAAAACGATGTTTAGAATTATTCAATTATGCAAAATTTAACAAAAGCAGAAGAGCAGGTTATGCAATACCTCTGGAAAATCAAAAAAGGTTTCGTTAAAGATATCCTGATTCATTTTCCGGAACCAAAACCTGCATATAGTACAGTATCAACAGTATTTCGTTTTTTAGTAAAAAAAGGATTTGTTGGTTATAAAGCTTACGGGAAAACCCACGAATACTATCCCCTGGTTAAAAAGAACGAATACAGAAAAAGTCAGTTTCAGTATATTATGAGTGATTATTTCAGTGATTCATCACAAAAATTTGTTTCATTTTATACAAATGAAAATGACTTGAGCCTTACAGAGCTTAAAAAAATTAAAAAAATTGTTGAAGAACAAATAGAAAAACAAAACTCTGAGAATGATGAATGATCTCATAATATTTATTATCAAAGTAAATATCTGTCTGGTAGTGTTATATATTTTTTACTACTTACTTTTAAGAAAGCAGACATTTTTTAAGCTAAATAGAATATTTCTAATTTTCACATTAGTATTTGCACTACTAATTCCTTCATTAAGGATGAATATCAGGCCTGCCTGGGAAAGTAGCTTTTTATCAAATTTGTCAATAAATAAAGTATTGGCTGACAATAAGGCTTTTGTTAATAACAATTCCCAAGAAAATGACATAAATAAATCCACCTCAACAGTTCAGGCAAAAAAAGAATTCCAGATTATGCAAATAAGTTTAACCAATATTATAATTTTTATATACATTTTTGGTTTTGTATTATTCTTATCACGCTTTCTACTCCACTTGAAAAAACTTTTTTCAATTATCAGGAAAAACGGATATGAAAAATATGGAAAAATCAGGTTTGTTTTTATCGATAAGAATATATTACCATTTACATTCCTGAATTATATTTTTCTAAATAAAAACTCTGATTTTTTTCAAGAAAATGAAAAATTAATTGCTCATGAATTTGCTCATGCTAAACAATTACATTCCATTGATCTGCTTTTTATCGAGCTCCTAACAGTAATTTTATGGTTTAACCCTGTTTTGTGGTTATTTAAGCAATCCTTTATCGAACTTCATGAATATCTGGCTGATAATAATGTAATTAATAATGAGCAAAATTTATCAGACTATCAGAAAACACTTCTCAACCAGGTACTGAAAAATCAAAAATTATTATCTATCAACAATTTTAATCGTTCGTTAACAAATAAAAGACTAAGTATGATGACAAAAACTAAATCAAATAAAAAAACTGCTTTTAGGCTATTATTAGTTCTTCCACTAATTTCGGTTCTAATATTTGCTTTTTCTGAACCGGCTGAAATTACAAAAGCAAAAGATTCATATGCTGACAATGAAATAGCTAGTTCTTTAATTCAAAAGCAAAATATTCAAAATAAAAAGAAAAAAATAAAAATTATTAATAATCAATTAATACTTGACGGAAAAGTTGTTAATCCTGATTACCTGAAAATATCAGTTAATAGCAAGGTTATTAATACAAATGGGGTCCTTAAACCAGTTGGAATTGAACTTAAACTAAATGAAAAAATAATAAAATTTGATAATGGAAAACTTAAAATTTCTGATACTGTACATTTATACATTCCAGATAAATTAAGTTGTAAATTTCTAAAAAATCAGCTGGCTTACATAAGTGCTCAGAATCTTGATAAGGACACTGATATTGATACAGATATTGAAACACATGAAATTGAAGATGTTGATGTCGATGTTGACTATGAAATTGAAGTACAAGAGGAAGAAGTTGAGAAAATTGCCATTGCCGAAAATATTGTGCTTACGGGAAATACAGTGCTAGCTGAAAATATCGCACTATCTACAAATATTGAACTAGCAGAAAATATCGTACAAACCGAAGATATTGTGCTTACGGGAAATACAGTGCTAGCTGAAAATATCGCACTATCTACAAATATTGAACTCGCAGAAAATATCGTACAAGCCGAAGATATTGTGCTTACGGGAAATACAGTGCTAGCTGAAAATATCGCACTATCTACAAATATTGAACTCGCTGAAAATATCGTACAAGCCGGAAATGTTGAATTACTTGAGGTTGAAACAATCCCTGAAATAATTGAAACAGGGGATTATGTGAGTATAAAAGGAGTAGTGATCGCCGATAAAACCAACAAACCTTTATACGGAATTAAAGTAAAACATGCTGGTTCAGGCATTTCCACCAGAACAAATAAAAAAGGAGAATATACAATCCTTCTTAAAAACACTAAAGGCAAACTTTTATTTGAACATAATAAATACAAATCACAATCTGCCAAAATTGGCAATAATGATGTAATTAATGCAAGACTTAAATCAATAAACAAATAGGCTTAAAGATTACATTATCAGTAACTTCATTTTTCAAATACAAAATATTTTTTTAATAAAATTTTTATTAATATGAAGATCTATGCCTTATATTTAATTGTATCTCTGAACTTTTTAATAAGTTTTCAGGGTTGGGGACAAGAAAAAACAATCTCGTTATCTGAATCAGAAAAAAACCAAATAGTTGAAAAGGTCTGCACATTGCTTAATAAGTTTTATGTCCTGCCGGAAGTTGCTGTCAAAATGGACAATCACCTAAATAAAAAGCTTTCAGAAGGAATATTTGATAAAATAAACGATCCCGAGGAATTTGTTGAACTAGTGACCAAAGAGCTAAGGTATGTCTGCAATGACAAACATTTAGGGATGTTTATAGGGCCTGATCCGGATAAAAGTAAAGTTGATCAAAATCTCAACAGGATTCTAAGACGTTTGAACAACGAAAAGAATAATTACGGTTTAAATAAAATCGAGATTTATGATGGAAATGTAGGATATATGAATATTCGTTCGGTAATGAATTCAGCCCAGGCCAGGGAGATTGTAAGTTCAGGTTTAAAGTTTTTATCCAATACTGATGCAATTATATTTGATTTGAGGATAAACAGAGGCGGTGATCCATCATTTATGGCATATATATTAAGTTATTTCTTTGATAAACCTACACATATAAACAGTATTTACTGGAGGGACAGGGATAGGATTGATGAGTTTTGGACCCTCGAAAATGTTCCCGGAAAAAAGATGGTTGATATACCACTTTACGTATTGATTAGTAACAAAACTTTTTCAGGAGCAGAGGAATTTGCCTATGATCTGCAAACACAGAAGCGTGCAATAATTATTGGTGAAGTATCGGCTGGTGGAGCAAATCCTGCATCATCCTGGGTAGTATATAATGACTTAAGAATTTCAATTCCATATGGAATGGCAATTAATCCGGTAACAGGAACAAACTGGGAAGGAGTTGGTGTAAACCCTGATATAGAAGTTCCACCTGAAGAAGCTCTTGAACATGCATTAAAATATGCAAAAAAAGCAGCAGAAAAATATAATGAAACTAAAAAAAACAGGATTACAGAAAATTATCACGAATACAATAAGAATATTTTGAAAGTAGAAAAGCTATACGAAGAAAAAAATACAGGAGAAGCCAATAAACTCGTAATTTCAAGTTTAAAAAAAGCAGTTGAAACTGGTTTGTTAAACCAATCCTCTATAAACAAGGCCGGTTACGATTTTCTTAACAAGAATGATAATCAGATTGCAATTGCATTCTTTAAATTTAATGTTCTGCAATTTCCGAAATCTGCCGATGTATATGATAGTCTTGGAGAAGCATATCTGAAAAATGGAAACATACAATTATCTATTACTAATTACAAGAAAGCTTTAGAAATTGATCCAGATTATCCATCTGCAATACAAGCATTAATAAACATTGAAAAACAAAATTCTGAAAAAAGCAATTTTTTTAGAGCCGCACAAAAAGGCAATAATGATAGTATCAAGGCATTATTAAAAAGAAATCCTGACTTGATAAATGCAATAAGCTTTATGGGAACTGCATTACACATGTCCGCCTTTTCAGGACATCCTGAAACTGCAGAATTGCTTATAAAGTCAGGAGCCGGATTAAATGTACAGGATAGGCGGGGATGGACAGCTTTGCACTATGCAGCTATGTTGGAACATACTGATATTATTAATTTGCTTATTAAAAATGATGCAGATTTAAATATCACTAACAAATCAGGAAAAACACCTCTACACATAACCATCGGAGCATTAAATTCTAAAAAACAGGTTCCTGTAATAGCCAGTATTCTTATAAATAAAGGTGCCCGAATAAATACTGTTGCAACAAATGGAAATACACCTTTATTGGATGCTATTGAATCAGGTTATTCGGATATTGTTAATTTGATGATTAAATCAGGAGCTAAAATTGAGGATCTGATTAAATCAAATTCAGAACTGATTTTTACTGCCTCAATTAGAGGCTATTCCGAAATTGTAAAAATCCTGATTAACCATGGTGCAGAATATAATCTCAAGGATTCATTGGGAAAAACACCATTATATTATGCCTCTAAACATGGAAATAAACAAGTGGCTGATGTGCTTATCAAAACCGGAGCAAATGAACAAATCATAGAAAATAATTACCAAACAGGAGAATATCTCAACAAAAATATTAGAAATAATCAGGCCTATATATGGTGTCTCAATCACAGGGGGTGGGCTGTTAAAACTAAGGAACATTTTCTTGTGTTTGATGATGAATTAGCGGGAGTTGCTCCCGATTGTCCATCTCTGGCAAATGGTTCCATATCTGCAAATGAAATTAAGAATGAGGATGTCATTTCCTTTTTTACATGCTGGCATGGTGAAGCTGACCAGGGTTCGCATATTCATAATATTGAAGATTCAATAAATAACATCTCACACATACTTAACGAAATAGATGTTTATAGGGGGAGTAATAAATGTACATATATGAGCCCTGGCAAAAAAACTGTAGTTCAGGATGTTGAAATAACTTCAATATTCTCGGAGCAAATGACACTTAGTTATATTATTGAAACCGATGGTCTAAAAATATTCTATTCCGGGTTTGTCAATGAGAAAGAGGTCGTTGAAAAAGAACTGGATTCGCTCAAAGCTAAAATAGAAAACTTTGATATAGCCTTTATCTCCGTTACGGGAATGGATAGCGACCCTGAGAGTTATTATGAATGGTCAGATGCCATAATTAACAGGCTAAATCCCAAAATGATAATTCCTACTGGAATGTCATATTACACTGAACAATTCATTAAATATAAAAATCATATAAATAATAAATATCCTGGTATTATTGTGAAATTTGCTTCGAATCCTGGCGACAGAATCTCTTATAATTAGAATTCTAGGCCCACAACAGTTTCGATATTTGGTACAGACCTTATTGATATTGTGCCTCCGTGAAGCCTCATTATTTGACGTGACAAGCTAAGTCCAATACCTGACCCTCCTTCTTTTGTTGTAAAAAATGGAATAAACACCTTTTCATTGTCCTCAGCAGAAATTCCAATCCCGTTATCATTAACTTTAATAATAGTTTTTTCATTATACAAAGAAGCTTCAATCCATATTCTCCTGTTTTCTGAATTTTGCAAAGCCTGTATAGAATTTCTCAGAATATTCAGAATAACCTGATCAACCATTTTTGGATCCCCGGTGAACTCAAGATCTTCCGGAATTACATTTAATTCAAATTTTATTTTGTTCTTAATTAACTCATTATTAAGTAATAATTGTATATTCTTCAATAATAAACTAATTCTGATTATTTCAAAATTTGGTTTAGGCAATAAAGTCAGACTTCTGTATTTATCAACAAATCCCATTAAACCTTCTCCTCTCAAATTAATGGCATTTAATCCCTCAAGTGAATCACAAATAATTTTTTTGGTAATTTTATCAGGTGTTTTAGCTTTACCATTGGTCATAAAGAAATTTATTAGTGTTGATGTTGCTGAGGTAATTGGAGCTATAGAGTTCATTATTTCATGTGTCAACACTCTAATTATTTTTTGCCAGGAATCTAATTCATTATCTTCCAATTCATTCTTAATATTCTGAAAAGAAATTATTCTGGATTTTTTTCCAGGCCTTATTATATCCGTGCTTTTTATTGAAAGATGTAACAATTCACCGTCAATATTCATTTTCAATAATTTATATTGTCCTGGCCTGATATCTTTCAAGATTTTTGAGAATCCTTTATAGATATTATCTAATACGGATATATTATACATTTCTTTTATACCCAAAATATTTTTTCCTGCATAATTGAATAATTCAACATCTCCTTTTTCACAGAAGGAAATCAGGCCAATATCTACATGGTTAAAAATATATTCATGATATTTTGTCCCGATTTCTTTTTCTTTATGAACAATACTCTGTTTTTTACTGATTTTTTGAAAAATATGATTTAGCTCGCTAAAAGATTTATCAGTAAACTTATTAGAAAAGGATGCTGAAATATCATCATATAAAACAGAATTTAAATATTCTTTTATTTTTATGTTTATATTATTTGCATATCGTATCAATAACCATACCTGAATACATAGAATAATAACAAAATGAAAAGGAAGATAAACCATGTTTGTGTGAAACTTTAAATAAGCTACCAAACAACATGTAATTGCAATTAACAAAACCTGAATAATTACCCCTAAATAAAACCTTTTAAATATCATTTTTTAAATTTTAAATTTCTTAATTTTATTATATAATGTTTGACGAATAATCCCCAGTTCATTTGCTGTTTTTGTAAGATTACCATTATACTTATTAAGAGTATTAATGATGGCATCCTTTTCAAGTTCATCAAGTGTTCTGGGTAAAGAATCGGAAACTGGAGGTGGTGAAGAACCCAGATTAAGATCATGAGGTGTGACAACATTATTTTCACAAAGGATAACAGCTTTTTCAATAACATGTTTTAGTTCCCTGATATTTCCAGGCCAATGGTATATATTTAACTTTTTAACAGCCTCATGACTCATCCTGACCAATGGTTTCTCATATTTAATCGAATACAATTTTAAAAAAGATTCCGTTAACATTAAAATATCCCCTTCCCTCTCTCTTAAAGGTGGAAGGAATATCTGAACAGTGTTTATCCTGTATAATAAATCCTCGCGAAATAAATCCTTACTTATCAAGTCTTCAATATTTTTATTTGTTGCACAAATTAGCCTAATATCAATAGGTATTGGAGTATTATCACCAACCCGGTATATTAATCTATTCTCTAATACTGTAAGAAGTTTTGATTGAAGATTTATTGAAAGATTTCCTATTTCATCAAGAAAAAGTGTTCCTCCTGATGCTGCCTCAAAACGTCCGATTCTGTCTTCAAATGCATTAGTAAAAGAGCCCTTTTTATGCCCAAAAAGTTCAGATTCAAATAAGGATTCACTAAGTGCATTCATATCAACACTAATAAATGCTTCCTTTTTTCGCAGAGATTGCCGATGAACCTCCCTGGCTACTAATTCCTTCCCTGTTCCATTCTCACCACAAATTAATAAATTGACATCTGTATTTGAAACTTTTTTTATCAAACTAAAAACATTAATCATCTTTTCGCAGTTACCTGCCATTGTATTAAACATTTTATCAATATCATCAATAAGATATTTTTGTCTGCTTTTGAGTTTTTTTACTTCAACTTTTGATTTTCTAAGGTTATAGGCATTCCTGAGTGTGGAAACCATTTTTTCATTATTCCAGGGTTTTAAAATAAAATCAATTGCTCCAAGCTTGAGTGTATTTACAGCAAGCTCAACATCACCATAAGCTGTAAATAAAACTACACTTGTAAGCGGATCATTTTTTAATATTTGCTTAAGCCAATATATACCTTCATTTCCTGTACTCTGACCTGTCTTAAAATTCATATCAAGTAAAATAACATCAAAGTTTTCTGATCTGATTAATCCGGGAAGACGGTTAGGATTTCCAATAGTTTTTACTTCCTCAAACTCAAATTGTAAAAAAAGCTTTAATGTTGTTA
>JBHOTF010000031.1:0-28716 GCA_042584005.1 Bacteroidota bacterium | reverse complement strand
AATTCTTTTCTATGAAAAATCGCGTTTTTAAATTATTTGTCATTTTGAGTTTTCCGGTTATTGCAGGAGCTTTAATTTTATCGTCCTGTTCTAAAGAAGGTCCTGCCGGAGTAGATGGCGATGTAACTTGTATTGTATGTCACAATACTACCAATATGGATCAAATTAATGCATCCTTTGATACTTCAATTCACGGGATTGGACCAACTGCCGCTCGTGGGGCTTCCGTAGGATGTGCTAAATGCCATGCACATCAGGGTTTTGTTGAGACAGTAGCAACAGGAAGAGATACATCTGCTGCATCAATTGCCATTCCACTGGCCTTTACTTGTGAAACTTGTCATGCAGGCCATGTTAGTTTTGATTTTGAAAATGACGGTCAGGACTATGCATTAAGAACAACTGAACCAGTACCATTAATTATGGACGGACGCACTACTGTAATTGACCTGGGAAACAACGGAAATTTATGTTTGAACTGCCACCAGCCAAGACGTGCTGCACCTACTGCTGATGCTGAAGGAAATTATAATATTACCAGTTCACACTATGGTCCACACCATGGCCCACAAGGAACAATATTAGCAGGTGTTGGAGGTTATGAGTTTGCCGGATCAGAAGCATACCCAACAACCAATTCTGCTCACATGAATACAGGATGTTCTACATGTCATATGGCTGATGTTGTCGGTGATACTGGTGGACATACATTTTTCCCTAACGTTACTGGATGTACCGATTGTCATGCTGATGCTACTTCAATGGATATTGGCGGAAAAATGACTGAAATGGAAGATCTTCTTAACGAACTGGCATTATTGCTTGTTGATAAAGGTGTTCTTGCAGGAGAAGTAGGAGCATATCATGTTGTTACAGGTGTTTTCCCTGTTGACGTTGCAGCTGCTTTTTATAACTGGGATATGGTTTATGAAGACAGAAGTGAAGGAGTTCATAATATCGCCTATACATTTGCCCTCATTCAGAATTCAATTGAAGCAATGCAATAATTGAGCTATGTATCAGAATTAATAATGTGTACATTATAAATTACAAAAAGAGCTCCGGGATTACCGGAGCTCTTTTTGATTTACCCAACAAAAACTATTAATTATGAAATTAAAACACTTATTTAAATTTGTTCCAATTGTAGCTTTGATAATTATGGCTTCATGTGAAAAAGTAAAAATTGAACCTTTGGAAGTTATCCTATCGGATGATCCAATATCATTTTCTTCTGATATACAGCCGGTATTTGATGCAAAATGCATTAGCTGCCACTCAACTACTAATCCTGTTCTCAAAACAGGCCAGTCATACGATAATTTAATTTCAGGAAATTTTATCGATAAAGATGAGCCTGCTGACAGTAAATTATATACAGAAATATCAGGAGGTCATCACGCTAACTTTACCGCTGAAGAGTTAGCTAAACTTCTTAAATGGATAACAGACGGTGCAGAAAATAATTAAAAACTAAAAATTATGTTTAAGAAAAACACTATTTATTTATTAAAGTCAAAAATAAGTTTTTTACTTATTGCTTGTATTTTTGTAACAATGAGCAGTTTTGCTCAGGATGCAACTACTGACAGTGGAAAAAAACCTGTAAGAGACCCATGGGCAAGTACATTGCTTATTGATAATCAGACAAGCTTAATGCAATATTCCGGATCGCTTGAGCTTATAATTCACCACAGATTCGGGGAGATAAAGGATTTTAGCGATCTGCTGGGCATATATGCTCCGTCAAATATCAAAATGGGATTAAATTACGGTGTAAACGACTGGCTTATGGTGGGTTTGGGTACAGAAAAGAATAATAAATTCCAGGAACTGCAATGGAAAGCAAAGATTCTGAGCCAGAACCGGTCAGGAAGTATTCCTGTTGATATTGTTTATTATGGAAATATCGGACTTGATGCAAGAGATGAAGAAGTATTTGGTGCAAATTATAAATTTACAAACAGACTGTCATATTTTAACCAGTTGATTATTTCCCGTAAATTTACACCTGCTTTTTCATTCCAGGTTGCCCCATCGTATATGCATTTTAATGCAGTTGACAGTGTTATGCACAACGATTATTTTGGATTGTCAGCCGGTGGCAGGTATAAAATATATAACGAAATATCCTTACTTGTTGAATATGATCAGGGATTTCCAATAGGAACCATGGCCAATGATGAGGAATTACCAAAGCCTAATTTTGCTTTTGGAGTAGAATTTGGAACCAGCACTCACTGTTTCCAGGTTGTCGCTGCATCCTATGATAATATTATAAATCAGAAAAATTATGCATATAATAAAAATGATTTTTTTGATGGGAAAATATTCCTGGGATTTAATATAACCGTGAGATTTTAATCACAACTTTATAGGAAAATTTTGGAATTAATAATATTTTAATAATTATATAACTATTATGATATGATCCGGAAAAGCATACCAGCAATATTAATCCTTTTCTTATCGGTCTTTTTAATGCCTGTTTCTGGACAAGAAACAGAAGAGCGTGAATATTACAATAAGGAGAATAATGCTCTTTGTTTAAAATGCCATGGAAATAAGCATTTCACTCAGACCAATGAAGAGTCAGAAGAAACACTGCTTCGCATGATGTATCAGGAACTGATTATTGATACCGTAAAGTATTACGATTCTAATCACTGGTCGTTCTCCTGTACTGATTGCCATAGTTCAGATTATGAGGAATATCCGCACCCGGTTGCCGCAAAATTTGAATACATGTATGCTTGTATGGATTGTCATGAAGGAGATGATAATGTTGCCAAGTATAATTTTGAGCAGATAAGTGAGGAATATGATAAAAGCCATCATACAAAGTTGCCTGACATAAAGTACTCTTGCTGGTCATGTCACGATCCTCATGGTTTTCGTATGAAAATGCGTGAAGAGACGGTATTAAGCAAGTTGGTTGCTCATGATAATGCGATGTGCGTGAAATGTCATAATAGCAATGCAACATCTAACATATTATTAGGAACAGGAATTGATAATATCATCGAAGCTCATGATTGGTTGCCTAATGCTACTAACCACTTTAAAAGTGTCCGCTGTTTGGAATGTCATGCTAAAATTGTAGACAGTGTTCTGGTTGCACACGACATATTACCAAAAGAATCAGCCATTAGAGGCTGTGCAGAGTGTCATAGCTCTGACTCCCGTCTGTTGTATTCGCTTTATAAGTATGAAATACAATCAGGAAGGATGAAAAAAGGTTGGCTAGGATCAATGGTTTCCAGTGACAGTTATGTAATTGGTGCCAATAGAACTCCGGTTTTTAATTGGGTCAGTTTGATCGTATTTGCCGGTGTGATTTTTATTGTATTAATTCATATAACCTTCAGGATAATAAAGAAATAAAATGACAAAACGTGTTTATTTATACCCCGTATGGATTCGTATCTGGCACATAACAAATGCTTTATTGTGCCTAATATTGATTTTAACCGGTGTGAGTATGCAATACTCTCAACCAGGTTCTGGATTAATTGATTTTCAATTAGCTGTTTCTATTCATAATTTTTGTGGAATTTTACTGACAATAAGTTACTTAATCTATTTTCTTGGTAATTTGTTTACAGCTAACGGCAGATATTATCGATTAGGGCCTATAGGAATAGTAAAACGCATGTTGAAGCAGGCTAAATATTATGCCTTTGGTGTATTTAAAAACGAAAAACCTCCTTTTCCAATTGGTAAGGAGAATAAGTTCAACCCCTTACAAAAAGTGTCTTACCTTGTTGTAATGTACCTTTTTGTACCAATTGTAATCATTACCGGATGGGGGATGCTGTTTCCTGAATCAATAATTGAAAACTATCTGGGAATCAATGGATTTGTTGCTACAGATCTGCTTCACCTGCTTTCTGCTTTTGTTATATCAATATTCCTCATTATACATATTTATTTTTCAACAATGGGCAGTACAACTTATGAACATTTTAAATCGATGATAACAGGCTATCACGAAGAGCATGATTGATTTGACTAAATGTTTTATAAAATATTAAAATATCAGCCATATTCTGATATTGTTTTTGATGAAAAATAATCTAAATTTGCACACGAATTTATTTAAGTATTATTAAAGGGAGAAAAAAATGAAAAGAAAAATTTTATTTGGCGGGATTGTATTAATTGGATTAAGTCTATTACTTACGGCATTCACTACTAAAACGTATGGACAGGAAACTAAACCATGGAAAATTTCCGGGAAGTATGTAGCTATGAAAAATCCTACAAAACCAAATGCAGCTGATTTGAAAATTGGCAAAACTCTATTTGCCAAACACTGTAAATCTTGCCATGGAACAAATGGCGCAGGTGACGGTAGTAAAGCTGCGGGCCTGAAGACAAAGTTTATTGGTGATTTTACTAAAGGCTTTGGGAAACAAAGTAAAGATGGTGAGATTTATTATAAAACCTTTATTGGAAGAGATGAAATGCCAGGCTTTGAGAAAAAGATCAGCGATGAGGAAGATAGATGGATTATTATTAATTATATTAAGAGTCTTAAAAAATAATTTGTTCAATATTCTTTATTAATAGAAAAGGCTGCTCATAAGAGTGGCCTTTTTTGTTATGTTTATTACTTGTTTTAGTAATTGTTTTTATTTAATTTCTCCGTTTAATTAATTTAATGTTTTACATTGGAAATTTTACTTCTGTTTTTTACTCTGTTTATTATTTTTCTGATTATTGAAAATATTCTATATTCTAAAAAACTCAACAAACTGGAATTAAGAATAACTGTTTCAGGAACCAGAGGAAAAACAAGCATAGTAAGGACATTAGCTTCTGTTTTCAGAGAAAATAATATTAAAGTTCTGGCAAAAACTACAGGTTCAGAAGCAAAATATATTCTTCCTGATGGAAAGGAAGAATTCATTCACCGTCGCGGACTTACAAACATTCTGGAACAAAAGAAACTCATTAATAAAGCAATAAAACTTAATGCAAGTTGTGTTTTAACAGAAATAATGAGCATACATCCTGAAAATCATTATACTGAAACTAATAAACTTATTAAACCACATCTTACAATTTTGTCGAATATCAGATCCGATCATACTGATATTGCAGAATCCTCCCTTCAGGAAATTTCAGAAATTTTTATAAATGATATTTACCCTTCTTCAAAAATATTGATATCTGAAAATGAAATTAATAGTTTTATCATTGATGGCATAAGTGAGAAAAAAGCTGAACTTATAGAATATAATAAGATTATTGATAATAAATTGGAATTGCCTTCTGGAGTATATAATAGCCATATATCAGATAATCTGGATCTTGTATTCTCAGCTTCTAAACATTTTGGTTTTGATAATAATACAATTCAGAAGGGAATAATAAAAACCCGATTGGACATTGGCAAGCTTGAAATCTATAAATACAATAAGGAAAACAAGAATGTATATTTTGTAAATTCATTTGCAGCCAATGATCCTGAATCAACAACTCAATTGATGAAAAAAACCAATTCTATTCTGAATCTGAATTCATATAAAAATATTGCTTTAATGTCTCTTAGATCTGATAGAGGAGAAAGAAGTAAACAATGGCTGGAATATCTTAGAAAAAATAACAGGAAAATATTTGAATATATGTATATAACAGGAGGGCATTCATATGTACTGAAAAGGAATATTCAAAATAGTGAAATAATTAAAAATATAAATCCTGAACTTATTACAGATTATATTATTTCTAAATCAGAAAATAATTCAATAATTTTTGGACTGGCTAATATTAAAGGAATTGGGATATCATTGGTAAATCATTGGAAAAAAGAAGGATCAATAATATAAATTGAGTGTTATGGGCTATGAAATAGTATTTTTAGGATTATTAATCTCCCTGCTATATATTTCAATAACAGGATACTATCCGGGAGGAATAATTGTACCAGCTTATTTAATTCTTTTTATAGATCAACCATACAGATTAATAGGCACTCTGATAGCATCTGTTCTTGTTTTATTATTATATAAACTTGCCTCCCGCTATTTAATATTATATGGAAAACGACGCTTTGTATTTATGATATTATGCGGAGGTATATTTTCGTTTTTTCTTTCATTTTTATTACCCCAGGTTTTTCCTGAATCAATCGAGTTTAAAGTAATTGGTTTTGTTATACCAGGCTTAATAGCAAATAATTTTGAACGACAAGGAGTTGTAATAACTTCATCCTCAATGGCAATTGTAATAACTGCAATATTCTTTTTGAGCAAACTTTATTATTATTTTATATAAGCTATACAATCGATGAAATTAATTGTAAAACCTTCATCTATAAATAATAAAAACCTTATTTCTAAAAAGAAGAAGTTTCTAATTATTAATGCCCTGATTGGTATAATTCTTATCGTTTCAACAACATTCATCATTAATAATAAAGAATCAGTTTTTATTCCTGAAACAGAAAAGGCTGCCAGGATAATGGAAAAATCTATTCAGGCAATAGCTGACTATTGTTCTGAAAATAATATAAATATTAACAGCTTTAATGATCCGTTTTCTACTGGACTGATTGGGCCTGAGATGTCGGAAATAACAACCTCAATAGGGCATCTTGAAGCAAAACGATCGACAATTAATCCAAACTTTGCAGCCATTATCGTCAATATGCTAATGGAAGCAAATGTTAAAAGAGGAGATACAATTGCCATTGCTTGTTCAGGGTCATTTCCTTCCTTATTACTTGCTTCAACATCTGCTGCCAAAGCTATGGGGATTCATCCGAGGATTATATTATCATTGGGATCATCATCTTTTGGAGCTTCAAATATCGACTTCAATATATTAGATATATTTAATATACTATATGAAAATAACATAGTTGATTATAAACCAATTGCCATTTCATTAGGAGGAGAAAAGGATATTGGAGAAGAGTTTAATAAGAATATTATTAAAAAATTAATTCATAAAATTCAATTGGCTGGTATTCCTTTTCTGTATGAACAGGATTTGCAGAAAAATGTTAATAAAAGAAATGCTTTATACCTAACAGATAGTCTGTTAAAAATTAAAGCTTTCATAAATACAGGAGGAGCTTATGCAAATATGGGCGTTAGTCCTCTCATACTCAATCTTCGCCCTGGTTTGATTAAATCTGCAAATATTCCGGAAAAAAGTAAGCATGGTATGATATTTTTTATGCTGGAAAAGAAAATTCCTGTTATTCACCTGTTATTCATAAAAGCTATCACTCAAGAATACAATCTTAACTGGGACCCGGCTTTCATTCCTGAATTTAAGAATAGTATATATAATAATTCAAAACATTTACCCCCTGTTGTAATATGCTTAAGCATAATTTATCTGTTATATTTTATTTATATGCTTTTTCAATATCGTATGCTTAATAATATATAATAATATTTATAATACATAGAAAAAATCTATAACTTTGTTAACTTACATAAGTTTGTTTAAACAGTATTTATATCATTCTTTTGCTTGGCTAATTATCTAAATAACAATATATTAAAGACCAAAATTATATCTATATGAAAAAACAATTACAGATTCTTGTATTATGCTTAATAGTATCATTTAGCTTCACTGGCATTATTGCCCAAACTGCTGAAGAGCCTGTACTTTTAACATCCTGTGGTCAAAGTCCGGGACCGAATAGATTAAAAATATTTATGAAAAGGCTTGCACTAAATTATGATTACAATACAATGGCTACACCTGAGGATTTAATTAATAAGAAAGATGAAGGCAATCCTTATAAATCAATTATTATTGTAACAGGTGCCAGTTTGAAAGGAATGGGAGCTGCAGGCGTTTCTGTTGAAGACGAACTTAACAGGACAAAAGCTCTTATTGCTGAAGCAAAAAAACAAGGGATAAAAATAATCGGATCACATATTGAAGGAATGTCTCGTAGATCACAGGGTGCTGACGCCGGTGATAACTCTGATGAACAATCTATAGACGCAGTTTGTCCTAATTCAGATTTTATGATCATAAAAAAAGATGGTGATTCTGATGGAAGGTTTACTGCTATTTCTAAAGGGAAAAATATTCCTATTATTATTTTTGAAAAGAATATTGAGATTTCCGATGTATTGAAAAAGGTATTTAACAAATAGGAGAACCATATTGTGAATATGTATACATCTACTATTATTGTTCTTGGAGTAATGGTAATTGTTTATATTATTTCTCTAAGATTTAAACTTTCTACTGAACTTGCTATGCTGGCTGCGGCTTTGGCCGGAGGACTGGCAGCAGGACAGTGGATTCCGGTCAGGCACATTGCTGAAGGAGCAATTACTTATATAGATATTATTCTGATATTTATTTCTGCAACACTTTTTATGAATATTCTTAAAGAATCGGGTGGTGTGGCATTCGTTATAAGAGGAATAATCAAAACCTTTCATAAATCAAGAGTATTATTGCTCATTCTATTGACTTTTTTATTATTAATTCCCGGGGCACTTACAGGTGCGGGTAGTGTTACAGTACTTATTACAGGTGGAATGGTCGCTGTTGTATTAAATTATATGGGGATTCCGAAAATTAAGGTATGTGCTATTATATTTTTAATAGCTGGTTTAAGTGCTGCAGCTCCGCCAGTAAGCTTATGGGCTATGATGACCGCTGCCGGAGTTAATATGCCATATGTTGGTTTTTTTCTGCCATTACTCATTCCTTGTGTAATTGGTGCATTGATCACAATATTTATTCTCGGTTGGAAAGGAACAAAAATTAATGTTGATAAAGCTTTATCAGAACTTCCTCTACCGCCCGAAAAAATGAATTCTTTTAAAATAATTATCCCATTTCTGGTATTCTTCGGATTCGTTTTTATAGGAAGAAAATGGCCACATAATTCTCCTGTTGTTGGTTTACCATTAATGTTTCTGCTGGCCGCAGCTGCATCTTATTTATTATCTCCAAAAAAACTCAACCTTTTTAAAATATCATCCGATACAATTAAACAGTTATTACCTCTGATAGGTACATTAACCTGTGTAGGTATATTAGTTCAGATAATGACTCTTACCGGTGTTAGAGGATTACTTGCTGTTTCATTTATTACCCTCCCTGTTTGGCTGGTTATAGGAAGTTTGTTTGTATTTCTACCAATAACCGAATCAGTATTAATGTATGGTTCAGCTGCAGTATTCGGAGTGCCATTAATATTGTTGTTTAACTCAATGAATATGGATCCGATTATTGCATTAGCCGGAATGAGTATTATATGGCCATTGGGCGACGCATTACCTCCAACTGCCATAATTGGACGTCTAACAGTAAATGTAGTAGGAAGTGAAGGAGAATATTCCCAATTCCTTAAACAATGCATTATACCAGCCATTATAATATGCATTCTTGGTACATTAATGGTGATTTTTAGCAGTGATTTGAATTTTTTAACCGGATTATAAAAATGTAGAAATGGATATTTTTGATAGTTTAATTTCAGTATTATATTACGCTTTTACAGGATTTATCGCAATTCTTCTAATCTATAATGTAATAAAATCAAAAGACTGGAAAGAAGAAATTCTATATGTAATAGTGCTATTACCATTTTTATTAAGATTGTTTATGCTGAAATAAATAGTGATTATGACTTATAAAGAAAAGATTCGCAAAATCATTATCGGACTGGTTGCACTGACTGTGTTAATTATTTCAGGGATAAGTTTTTATCAGCACCGACATTTGAAAGAAGCTGTTGTAATTGACGAGAATGTTACAAAGCTTAAAAAACTGGGAGAATATTTTAAAGGAATAGAAGGAAGTATTAATGATTGTAATATATACTTTCTGGAAGGAAAAGAGCCAGGCGGAACAATGTTGGTTATAGGCGGTTCTCATCCCGAAGAACCTGCCGGCAGACTGGCAGCCTGGATTATGGCTGAAAATGCCAGTATTCAAAAAGGAAGGTTAATTCTGGTATTATCTGCAAATAGAAGTGGTACCACTGTAACAAGGCCTAGTGGGGCTTATCCACAGAATTATACAATACCAACCGAATGGGGAGGCCAGATATTCCGTCATGGCGATCGTTGGTCAAACCCTTTAGATCAATGGCCTGACCCTGAAGTATATATTCATTATCCAAGCGGACAGGATCTGGCATATGTAGATATTCGAAATCTGAACCGTACCTGGCCTGGAAGGGCCAACGGCACCCTGACTGAAAAAACATGCTATGCCTTTATGAACCTGATTAAAAAAGAAAAAGTTGATATAGTTATTGACCTTCACGAAGCCGAATTACAATATCCTGTAATTAATACTATCGTTGCTCATGAAAAAGGTATGGATCTGGCTACAATGGTTTCAATGATGTTGTCGGATATGGAAGGCTTTGATATGGGAACAGAATTTTCCCCAAAAGAGCTTCATGGATTATCTCATCGTGAGATAGGAGATTTCTCAGATGCAATCTCATTATTATTCGAAGCCCCTGAACCATTTTTAGATGCAACAAGGGGTATTACAGGAAGAGAACAGTTACTTGAAGGGAAAGATGAATTTGTAGTTAAAGCAGGTCAGAACGGTTTACTTTATGCCCCTATGGATGAAAATGGCTGGCATATTGATGTCCGTGTGGGAAGGCATACATCAGCTATCTTACAAACTATGGAATCGTGGAATGAAGATTATCCCGACAAAGAAATTCTATGTACTAATGTTCCGCGTTATGCTGAATTAATTGAAAATGGGGTAGGTTTTTATTTAAAAGATCCTTCAAAAGCCGATCCAGACAATATAGTATATGAATAATTAATAATGAATAATTAATAATTAATATAAATCTAAATATAGAAATAGTCATGAAAAAGAACCTTCTAAAAAAAACTAGTTTACTTCTAACATTCATTGTGTTATTTGTTACACAATTTTCTTTTGCACAACTAATACCTGTTGCTGAAGAGGATGCTTCCTGTACCAGTATTATGGTCGGAAAAAAAGCCACTACAGATGGCTCGGTTATTACCAGTCATAGTTGCGATGGGGGTTATCGTACATGGTTAAACATTGTGCCTCATAAAAAACATGCGCCTGGAACTATGCGCAAAATTTATTGGGGAACCATGCATACTGAAACATCCTGGGATGTTCGTAATATGGTTGTTAAAGGTGAGATACCTGAGGTTGAAGAAACTTATTCATATTTTAATGTTTGTTATCCGGCCATGAACGAAAAACAACTGGCAATAGGAGAAACAACTATTGGCGGAAAAAGAGATTTACGCAACGACGATGGTTTGTTTGTTATAGAACAGTTACAGGCAATTGCCCTTGAACGTTGTACAAACGCCCGTGATGCGATTAAACTTATGGGCGACCTGGCTGTTAAATATGGATACGGCGATTCTGGTGAATGCTTAACCGTAGCTGACAAAAATGAAGTCTGGCACTTTGAAATTATGGGCTCAGGAGTAATGGAAGTTAGTGCTGTATGGGCGGCTGTAAGAATTCCTGACAATCATGTTGGAGTTTCTGCAAATATCCCAAGAATTAGCACATTAGATCTTGATAATCCTGATTATTATATGGCTTCAGAAAATGTTTTTTCTCTTGCTGAAGAATTGGAATTTTGGGATCCAAAAGGCGATGAGCCTTTCAGATGGTGGAAAGCATATAGCGGACGTAAACCTTATTCTACCAGAGAATTTTATATTCTTAGTACAATGGCTCCTTCTCTAAATCTTACCGATGATATGGAAGAACTTCCTTTCTCAGTTAAACCTGATGAAAAAGTTGATATACGCGACGTAATGAGATATTATAGAGAAACTTATGAAGGGACAGAATTCGATGCAACACAAAATCTTTTAGTTGCGCAATCAAGATACAGAGGAAGAGGTGCTAATGATGCTAATGATGATAATGTTGAAAAGAAAGTAAAAAGCCCTATTGTTAATCCTTGGATTAATAGTTACTTGGCAAGCCTTTTAAATGAATTAAAACCCGGAACTGTTCAAAGAAACAGAACTATAGCAATTACAGGTTGTTCATATTCACAAATTATTCAGTGTCGCGACTGGCTGCCTGATGAAATTGGTGGTATAGCATGGTTCTCATTCGATAACCCCGGACAAAGTCCAAGAATACCTGTTTATTCCGGAACATTATTTTTACCTGAAAGCTTTAAAATTGGTGGACAACACAGATATCGTACAGATGCAGCCTTATGGCATTTCAGAAGAGCTAACCGTTTATCTCAGGTTAGATGGGGAAGTGCCGGTCCTATATTAAATAAAGCTATCATGGAATTTGAAAACCAGGCTTTAACAGAGATTCCACTTATCGATAATATGGCTGTTGAACTTTATAATAAAGAAAAAGGGAAAGAGCCTGAATTAGATGCCAGAGGAAATCCAGAACCTGCAGAATATCGCGAATTTCTTACAAAATACACCAACGATTTTGCCCGTTCAGCCATGAATAAGTGGTGGGAACTGGGCGACCAGTTCTGGGGAATGTTCGGAAGAGGGTTCTAGCTCGTTTTACCAGTTTTCTGGTAAAACTCGATTTAAGATTTTAGATTTTTGAACTCTGAACTCTGAACTCTGAACTCTGAACTCTGAACTCTGAACTCTGAATTTTGACTTTTGCCTTTTGAATTTTGAATTTATTTTTTAAAAAAATATAACTATGAACAAAAAATTATTCTTTCTTACATCCATAATTGCTTTATTTCTTATAAGTAGTTTTTCTTTTGGGCAGGCAGTTCTTAATACCACAACAGGGGAACTGGAATATGAAAATTGCACCAGCATTATTGTTGGAAAAGCAGCATCTGTGGATGGCTCTACAATGACATCCCATTCGTGCGACAGTGGCTCTGACAGAACATGGATTAATCTTGTTCCACGCAAAAAACATAAAAAAGGTTCGAAAACGCCTGTTTATCTTGAGCCAAAATTAACTCAGGGTCCAAACGATCCTGATGTAATTGAAACAGGATTTATAAATCAGGTGAGTGAAACAAATGCATTTATTAATACTGCATATCCTTGTATAAATGAATATCAGCTGGCTATAGGAGAAACTACCTTTGGAGGTAAACGTGAGTTGAGATCTGATGAAGGAATAATTGATTGTCCGGAACTATACAGATTAGCTCTTGAAAGAGCTAAAACAGCCCGTGAGGCAATTTTAGTGATTGATAAGCTCACAAAAGAATATGGATATAACGATGTTGGTGAATGTTTCACCTTTGCTGATCCAAATGAAACATGGCATTTTGAAATTCTAGGACCCGGAAAAGGAAAAATAGGCGCTGTATGGGCTGCTGTCAGAATTCCTGATGGTAATGTTGGTGTGTCAGCAAATTCAAGCAGGATAAGAAAAATAAACCTTGATGACCCTGATAATTATATGGCATCTGATAATGTATTTTCATTAGCTGAAGAATTAGGATTCTGGAATCATGAAAGCGGGCAGGAGTTTGAATTCTGTTATGCATATGCCAACAGAAAAAGTATGGGATCACGCAGACGCGAATGGAGAGTTCTTAGTATTGTGGCACCATCACTTAATCTTGATCCAAATGGTGAGAACTTCCCTTTTTCTGTTAAAGCTGAAAAAAAATTATCAGTCAAAGATGTACTTGGTATTTTCAGAAATTATTATCAGGACACTCCTTTTGATATGACAAAAACTCTTGATGTAGTCGATCGTCGTGGCAATATTGTTAAAAGTCCTGTTGCCAACCCATTTATGGACACAGACACAAGAAATTTAATGAATATTCCATATGAGAGGACAATTTGCTGCTCCAGAGCTACTTATTTAACAGTAACCCAATCAAGAAACTGGCTGCCCGATCCTATTGGTGGTATTGTTTGGCTGGGATACGATAACCCTGCTACAACTCCTCATACACCTTTCTATTGCGGAATTACAGAAATGCCTGAATCGTATATGGTCGACGGCAGAAAAAAATTCAAACGCGATTGTGCATGGTGGGCATTTCGTCAGGTCAGCAGGCTGGCTTGTCTTAAGTATCAGACAATGAGCAAGGATATAGAAATAGTATGGTCAGAAATAGAGACTAATGCCTTTTCTAATCAAAAATTCTTTGAAGCTAAAATGGTCGAGCTTTATAAAAAGGATGCTGAAAAAGTTAAGGAAGAATTAACGAATTACTCTAAGAAGCTTGCTAATGATGCTGTTTCAAAATATTGGCAACTTGCTGATGACCTTTGGACAAAATATAAATAATTAATTATATTCATTTTATTTAACAGGCTATTGTATAAACGATAGCCTGTTTTTTTTTAACCCTACCTAATATTTCAGTTTTTCTGAAGTAAAAAATAGGCATTTATTACCCCTGTTTCAGCCCTTTCTGAAGTCAAAAATCAGCATGTAACACCCCTGATTTCAGCGATTTCCTCTAGTTTCCTATATGCTATTGCCGGTATCTTTACATCGTAAAAGATTTCATTGGTTTTTAAGAAATACTTGCTACTATGAAAAATACAATTCCATTTATCCTTTGTTGCACCTTAATTTTATGCTTAACAACAGCTTCATTTGCTCAATCTCCAAAATCGTTTAATTACCAGGCTGTTGTAAGAGATGGAGGTGGCAGTGCTATAAGTTCTCAACCTGTTTCATTCAGAATAACACTTATTCAGAGTGAAATGCCTGTATATGCTGAGCTACATCAAGCTCAAACAAGTCCTTTTGGATTAGTAAATCTTCAAATTGGTTCAGGGACTTCTCTATTAAATGATTTATCTGATATTAACTGGGGTACTGGTGCAGTAAGTATAAAGATGGAAGTTGATCCTGAAGGAGGATCAAATTATACTGTAGGTGGTGTTTCAAATTTACTTTCAGTTCCTTATGCACTTTATTCTGAGAATAGTGGTTTTGGAAGCCAGAGTTTAAATACAATTGAGGATTGGGGTCTTAGTAATAATGATATATATACTGTCAATTCCGGTAATGTTGGAATTGGCACATCTAATCCTGGAAATAAATTAACTGTAGATGGTACCATTCAAGCTGGTAATCTTTTTGTACACGGAGGTGATTTAGTAACTCCTCCTACCGAAGGTGGATCTTATATGAATTTATTTTATAATCAGGGTTCAGACATAGGTAGTATGTATGCATTTGGAAATGGTGAATATAAATCAATGGCATTTGGTGATATGAATAATGAGAAACCACCATTATTCATTGGAACAGGAGGGTATTTAGGAGTAAATTGGGATATTGATGAAGTAGATCATAACTTACAGGTCGGAGGAAATGGATATATCGAAACTGGACTTTCTATTGGTACTTATTTTGAATCTTATACTATTCCTTCAAATGGATTATTGGTTCAAGGTAAGGTTGGTATAGGCATATCTATTCCTGATGAACTTTTACATGTTGGCGGGAATATGCGTTTGAATGGCACTTTTGAAGACAAAAACGGTGCAGCCGGAACAATAGGTCAGATTCTGTCTTCCACTGGCACTGGTACAGAATGGATTGATGCACCAATCAATACTGGAAGCTTACTTCCAACAGGTGGAGATTGGTCTCTTTGTACCAACCTTAATATTGATTCAAATACACTTGTTATCGATCAGGCTAACAATAGAGTGGGTATAGGAACAACTAATATACCACAATCAACACTCGCCGTTAATGGAAAAATTACCGCACAAGAGGTGGAAGTTACTTCATCCGGTTGGGCTGACTATGTTTTTGATGATGACTTTGAATTAAAACCATTGAAAGATGTTGAGAAATATATAAAAGCTAATAATCATTTACCTGATGTTCCGTCAGAATCAGAAGTTTTGGAAAATGGAATAAATCTGGGTGAAATGGATGCTATACTCTTACAGAAAATAGAAGAACTTACTCTTTATGTAATACAATTGAAAAATGAGAATGAAGCACTTAAAGATGAATTTCAAAAGCGAATTTCTTCACTTGAAAAACTAAATAAATAGAATATATATATTATGAAAAATATAAGACTCTTCATATTTATATTATTATGCTTCATAAGCCTGCCTCAACTATATGCCCAATATGACTTAGAGACCAATGAATATCTAGTCAATAGATTTATTGATAAAAATGGTAAACTAATTGACGAAATAATTGTTCCAGGTAAACCTCCTGAAAGTTATAGAGACTTGGTTTCGCGTAAATTTAAGGTAGATGGGGATGTTATATTAAGTAATGTTCCTGCATTCACCTGGTCATTTGGATGTTCTCCCACTGCAGCCGCAATGATGGCCGGTTACTACGATAATGGTAGTTATCCGAATATATACACAGGTCCAACTAATGGAGGTATTATACCTTTAACAAACGTTATATGGGGAGAATGGACTGATGAAAGTGGTGCTTCGTGGTTTAAATGCCCTTTAAGCGCTACACAGAACGGACTGGACGGAAGAAAATATAAAGGAAATGTAGATGATAATTGGATATATTTCGGCAATAATAAACCTGATCCATATGTTGGAAAATGGACTATGCATATAGAGGAAGATTGCACAGCAGACTATATGGGTACAAATCAATCAGAATGGCAAAATGTTGATGGAGGAACAAGATTTTTTTATATCGCTGACGGTTCTCCATTATATGATTATAAATCTTGCGAAGAAGGCAGCCCGAAAAAGAGAGATGGAAACCATGGTTTAAAACTTTTTTTTGAATCAAGAGGATATACAGTGAATTCAAATTATTCACAGTACATTGTTGAAGAAGGACAAACATTTGGTTTTTCTTTTTTCCAGTACACTCAGGAAATTGATGCCGGGAGGCCTGTAATAATTCATGTGCATGGTCATTCCATGCTTGGTGTAGGTTATAATTATATTGATAATGTTGTATATCTTCATGATACCTGGGATCATAATATGCATACCATGACCTGGGGTGATTCTTATTCTGGCATGAGGCATTTTGCTGTGACTGTATGTGTACTTGATGCTGCTCCAGCCAATGTGTACGTGCAAAATAAAAATTTTACCCGTACAGAATATTATGAAGCTTTAAGTGAACTCCATATCGGCAATGATGTAAAAATTAACCGGGGAGCAAATATTTCTTTCAAAGCTGGGGAGAAAGTATTTCTTGAAGATGGTTTTTATGCCAGAGCAGGTAGTGAATTTGTTTTATCAACTTCAACAATTGGTCAGCCTTCTCCACCCGATTCTATTATAATTATTAATAAGGATTCTTTAAATCGAAAAGAAACAGATGAAATTTTACCTGACCCGGTTAACCAGGGTACTTTGATAACCTATTATCTTAAAGAATCAGCAAATGTTACTCTGGAAATATATAATAATATGGAAGAGAAAGTAACTACTCTTATTGATGAGTTTCAAAATGTTGGATACAAATCCTTGGTCTGGGATGAAAAAAATGCATCAGGACAAAAAGTTGTTGAAGGTGAATATTTCTACAAATTAAAAAAAGGTGAAGATATTTTGAATAGAAAATTAATTTTATCTAAATAGAATATTATTACAATTTTTCTTCTTTTTACAAACCAGAAAATTTCTTTAACGATTACAAATGCTATTCAGTACTGCATATATAGATATTATCCTGAGGTAAATGATTGTCAAGACGAACTAATTTAAAACCACCTTTTTTGATCAGGCTAAGCATATGTTTTTCTGTATAAAAGTGATTCATATCATAGTTAATTGTACACCTTTCAGAATCTCTGTCGATAATTACAAGTTTTGCATCCTTTTTCAGATAAACTTTAACATTTTCCAGCCATTTAACAGGTTGGGTAAAATCGTGAAATGAATGTACCATAACAACCAGATCAAGAGACTTGTCAGGAAATAGGGGGTCGTCAATATCTCCCATAACAGTTTCAATATTATTTATGTTCTCTGTTTCACATTTGTTTCTGATAGACCGTAGAGCTCTGTTACTAATATCATTGGCATATACCTTCCCATTTTTTCCTACTCTTTCTGATAAATAGAAAGTAAGATATCCGTCACCAGCACCAGCTTCTCCTACCTTCATGCCTTCCTTAAGTCCGATTAAATCTAATATTTTATCATGATCCCAACCATATTTAGGTTGACATTTTACTGAAATAGTAATAAGAAATAATATTGCTGGAATAAATACTGAAAATCGTATAGCAGACTTTATATTTTTCATATAATAGATATGCACAGATGAATATTGTTACTATTATACAAATTTCATGCAAATACATTTAAATAGCATACAAACAATCACATGATTATTTAATAAACATAAATTAAAGTAAATAAAGTGTTAGATATTTAAATATTCTTGTGCGAAACTGAACAAAAATCACTCGTCACTTGTCACTCGTCACTCGTCACTTAAAATAAATACAGCTTTTAGCCTGATCAATGTTTCCAGCCAGTATTCTATAATAATATATGCCCGATGAAACCTCATTATTCCGGTTATCTGTAGCATCCCATAATACTGAATTATTTCCACTAGAACAATTTTGATTGTCAAGTAGAGTTTTAACTAACTGTCCGGCAGAATTATATATTTTTAATGAAACATTTATCGATTGCCTTAATTCAAATTTTATATTAGTTTGATGACTGAAAGGATTAGGGTAATTGGTAAGATTTAATTTGTTATCCTGTTCAGTAAGATCCACACCATTAGGAATACCGTATATGTAATTTTTTTTTGAATAATTTGTCCATTCATTATTTGCCCACATCTGCATTACTTCTTCTATAAAATCACCTCCTGAATTATAATTATTTGAATATTTAATAGAATTACTCCATAAATCAGTCACCCAGGTTTGATGTACAGTTTCAGTATTTAGAGAGCTCGAATTATATGTGTTTAATTGTTTTGAAACATTTATCCAATCGTTAAAATACCATGTTTGTGATGTCATTAGGGTCATATTTCCATTTACATCATATTCCATAGACGATTTGGAAGAGTTCATCCATAAAGTTCCCATCCAGAATTGCATTATTGATTCTGTTTGATTTAAATCATTATTATATGTTATAAAATATTTTGTTGAGTTTGCCCATATTCCATTCTCCCAGATCTGCAATAATATCTCTGTAATTTCATTATTTGAACCAATTTCCTTTGTGGTTTTAGAATCATTAACCCATGAATTATTTATCCATTCCTGTTCCACACTTTCAATCATAATTCCATTATCATTATATGTATTTATCGATTTTTCTGAATCAAGCCATTCTCCATTAACCCAATCTTGATGTGTGGTCTCAATAAGATTTGAATTTGAATCGTATACAAATGAATATTTTTCAACATTAACCCAGGCATTATTATTAATTGTTTGATGTATCTCTTCTGTTATTAAATTATTACTATTGTATTCATTCAAAATTTTTGAAACATCCGACCAGACTCCATTTACCCAATTCTGTGATGTCTCAACAGTTTTATTTCCTGAATTATCATAAACATAAAATGATTTTGTGTTATTTTGCCAGGCATTGCTTTGCCAAACCTGTCCAGCAAATTCCAATAAATATAATCCGCTTTTTAATTGATTTGTAGTTTGCCCTTTTATATTAATTGTAAAAAATATAATAATCAGGCAAAGAGTTATTTTTGTGAAATTCTTTCTCAATTTGTTAGAAATTAATAATTATTTAGGAATTTATTAGTCAAGCTGAAATATATAAATTAACATATCATTCTTTTCAAGAAGTTTTTCAATGCGTTCGAGTTTGTATCCTGCACTTTTCATTTGAGATTCCAATTTTTCCGGACTGGTACCGCTTTGTGTATTCCACTCTCCAATAGCAACATGTCCGCCTGATTTAAGCGATTCACGGGCATTCTTCATCAAAGTTACAGGATCTTCAAAATGATGATATGATGATATGATGAATATAAGATCCATTTTCCCTTTAGGAAGTTTTGGATTATCAGTGTTTCCAATTATTGTTTCTACGTTTTTAAGATTTCCTTTTTCGCAACGAGCCTTCAAATGATTTAAGGCTGCTTTGTCAATGTCCTCTGCATAAACTTTCCCCTTTTCGCCTACTCTGACAGCTAATTGCACAACATACCTTCCGCGGCCTGCACCAATTTCTGCAACTACCATACCTTGTTTAATACCTATGGCATTCATCACATCTTCAGGAGGTTGCAGGCGGTTTAGCCTTGCTTCATTACTACTCTCCGGTTCAAGAACCTTTAGGTTTTCCTGAGCAATATTATTGATAAATCCTGCAAATAACAGGATTACTATTATTATATATTTCTTCATAATTTTAAATGTTTAATAAGTTGTTTTATAAAATTAATCTTTTGTAAGAATACATTTCCTGGTTTTAATACTATTTCCTGAATGAATTTTTATGATATAAATTCCTGAAGGCATTTTTCTGTTTTTTGAATTTGTGCCATCCCACTTAACAGTATTTGTTCCCTTGGGGTATATTTGTTTATTAATCAATGATTTAATATACTGACCATTTATGTTATATATATCCAGGCTTACTAATTCTGGTTCTGATAATATAAATTCAATATTTGTAAGCTTATTAAAAGGGTTAGGATAATTTGAATTCAAAATGATATTTTCTGAGGATGAATTAAATATAATGTTTTCAATGGAAACATCTATTGGAACAAGTTGAACATCGAGAATTTCTTCAGAATCTGAGTTTATTATAACATGTACTTCTTCGTCTGCATAACCATCAGCAGAAAATATGATATCATATTCACCTGCAGGAAGATAAAGGTGATAAGCCCCAAACAAGCCTCCGCTTTCATTTATTTCATCACTAACAAAGTTAATTCCGTCTATTTCTATATTAGCCACAAGAGGCTGATTATTATGCTCATCCCTGACATGTCCGGAAAGTGGGATTTTACGAAGTAAACACGAAATAATGCCGGGCCATAACATATTTGCCTCTGCCAGGGCACTTGAATATGAGGGAGTAAACATTGTATGTGTTTCTATTAAAAATGCATATGATCCTGTATAAGCAAGATGCCAGTGATAATTTTCTCCGGAAGCACTTGGTTTTCTGGTATTACCATCTCCTATATAGCCTGAATTAACTGCCAGAATTTCTGCTTCTTCATGAAACCAGCTGTCAAAAGGATGAGTTGGGTCGTGAAAACCCCACAATACTTCTCTTCCAGATGAATGATAATCAATTAACTTTTCAAACCTTTGATCATTTCCAAAAGCAATCATGGTTCGTGTTTCGGCCTCTGATCCTGCCGAGGGGCCTTTATAAATGCTTGAAGCCGGATTTGTTGATCCTGAATATGGTCCATTCCATTCGTGTGGGTAATTCCGGTTTTGATCTACACCTATTCCTTCATTAAAAACTCTTCTGTTTTTCCGCCAATAATTATCAACATTATATACATGATTATAGCCATCCGGATTCCATGTTGGTGCAATCCATATTTCATTATTGTTAATTACCTCAGTAATAGTCGGATCAATACCATATCCAGCAGTTAACAGGCTCATAGCATTCAGAGCAATTACCGGAGTAACAACTTCACGTGCATGATGATTGCCCACAATTAAAAAATCAGGTTCGTCTTCTTCTATTGCAACATTATCTGAAATTTTTAAAGCAAATAGATGCCTTCCTTCTGAAGTAACAGGAGTATTTAAGTCCTCTGTAAGATCATAAACTTTCGCAATGGACGGATTCTCAGTGGCAAATTCCTGCATTCTTGTATATATTTCCTCAAGACTGAGATATCCTACAGGCAACTCTCCGCCTTGTTTTTCAGAACTTTTCATATATTTTAAAGGACTTCCTCTTCTTACTAAAATATATGTCAGTCCTCTTTTTTCCAGCTCCTTCATTTCATAGCTATTAACTATTATGTCAACTGAAGATGGCTGATCTGTAGAGATTACATCGAAATTTGCTTTTATTAATTCCTCTTTAAGCTTTTCCTTATCAGTAGATGAGATTCTCACAAGACTTAATAATTCATTCTGAGGATTATTAAGTTGAATAGCAAATATTGAGTTTGTAAATGAGATAAAAAGAAGAATAAAAGATAACTTTTTTAATACATTTTCAAGGTTTAACTTTGTATATTTCATTGTTATTGTGGTGATTTAATGTGTTATTTGAATATATAATTAATATAATATTCTGAATTTCAGAACTATTGTAAATGTATTTATTTGCCGAAACTTAAGCAAGACATCTGAGAACTATTTGATCTTCCAACAGTAATTGAATATATTGAGCAATCATTTATTTTACTATCTTTGTCGTCCTTAAAATCTTAACAAATAAATCCTTATGTCACTTAAAAAACTAAGAAATATTGGTATTGCAGCTCATATTGATGCTGGAAAAACAACTGTTACAGAAAGAATGCTGTATTATACCGGAATTACCAGAAAAATTGGAGAGGTCCATGACGGCGAGGCAACAATGGATTTTATGAAACAGGAACAAGAAAGAGGAATAACAATTGCATCTGCTTCAATTACCTGTTTATGGAATGATTCTCAAATAAATATTATTGATACTCCTGGCCATGTTGATTTTACTGTTGAAGTAGAAAGATCATTGCGTGTAATTGATGGAATGGTGGCAGTTTTTTGTGCTGTTGGAGGAGTTGAACCTCAAAGTGAAACCGTATGGAATCAGGCCGACAGATACAGGGTGCCTCGTATTGCCTTTATCAATAAAATGGATAGGACGGGAGCTGATTTTCAAGAGGTTGTTGGACTAATGAATAAATATCTTGATGCTAAAGCTTTACCTTTCCAACTACCAATGGGTGTGGAAGAAGATTTTGTTGGTGTTATTGATATAATCAGAAGAAAAGCATACATTTTCGAGGGCTATGAAAGAATTGAAACTGATGTGCCTGAGGAATATAAGTCTAATTGTGAAGAAGCCCGAAACCATATTATTGAAAAAATAGCTGATTTTAATGATGAAATTCTGGAATTATTCCTGGAAGAAAAAGAAATATCTTCTGAATTATTGATTAATGCCGCCAGGGAAGCCACTCTTAAATTAATGATAACACCTGTTTTTTGTGGTTCGGCATATAAAAATAAAGGTGTTCAACTTTTACTCGATTCAATAATTGATTATTTACCATCACCTATTGACATTGGTGCTATTATTGGAATGGATGTTGATGATCCTGAAAAAACCCAGACACGTAATCCTTCTTCAAATGATCCTTTCTCTGCACTGGCTTTTAAACTAATACATGACCCGTTTGTGGGGCAGCAAACTTTCATTCGGGTTTTTTCAGGCACAGTAAAAAGCGGACAACAAATTTATAATTCTTCTAAACGGAAAAATGAAAGAGCTGGCCGAATATTCAAAATACACGCCAAAGACAGAGAAGAAATTCAGCTTGCGGGTCCTGGTGATATTGTTGCCCTAATAGGAATGAAATTCACTAAAACAGGTGACACTCTGTGTGATAATGATAATCATCTTCATCTCGAATCAATACACATTCCACCAACTGTTATTGAAATGAAAATATCTCCACCAAACAGAAAAGAACAAGGCAAACTTGGAGAAGCTCTTCATAAATTATCCGGAGAAGATCCTTCATTTAATGTACGCTTTGATGAAGAAACAAATGAAACAGTGATATCAGGAATGGGTGAACTTCATCTTGAAATAATTGTCGACAGGCTTAAACACGAATTTAGTGTTGATGTTGAAGTTGGTGAACCGGCTGTTGCTCTTCGTGAAACTATTACTCAGGAAATAGAATCTGATTATAAACATTCAAAACAATCGGGTGGAAAAGGGCAATTTGCTCACACCCTTATGCGTTTGGAACCAAATAGTGGTAATGGTTATGAATTTATAGATAAAATAAAGGGTGGGGCAATTCCTGCTGAATATATACCATCTGTTAATAAAGGTATAATAAAAACTATGGCTGAGGGTATTATGTCAGAGTTTCCGGTTGTTGATGTTAAAGTTACCCTCCTGGATGGCAGCTTTCATGCTGTAGATTCATCAGACATGGCCTTTCAAACTTGTTCGTCAATTTGTTTTAAAAATGGTTTTAATAAAGCCGGCGCAATACTTATGGAACCTGTTATGAAAATAGAAATAAATACACCTGATGATCATATAGGTGATGTAGTGGGTAATTTAAACAGAAGAAGAGGTAAAATTGAATCAATGAGAAGACATAGAAAAGGATCACAGAAATTAAATGGATTCGTACCTCTTATGGAAATGTTCGGATATGCCACACAATTAAGAAATATTTCAAGCGGCCGGGCTAACTATTCTATGGAGTTTTATAAATATATGCCACTTCCTATGGCAAAACAGCTAGAAGTACTAAAAGAAATAGAAGAAAAGAAGAAAGAGAATAAATAATTTTTTTTTACTAAAAAGAAGATACTTTTCTGATTACTTCAAGAATTTCTGTAGAAATTTCTTCTATGGGCTTATTAGTAACCTCAATAATCTTCCAATTTGGATGTCTTATATATAAATTTCTTGCGTATGCAATTTCTTTCTGAACATATTCCAGATCAGCATATCCACCGGTAGCGCCTCCAAGATAATCGTGACGTACTTTTCTTAGCTTGGAAAGGCTATATGCATCAGTCGTAAGGCATATAACTTTTTCCGGTGGTAATTTTGAAAGTACTTCAGGTACAGGCAAATTTAAAACTATAGGAACGTTACCAACCAACCATCCTTTAAAAGCAAAGTATATACATAATGGGGTTTTAAATGTTCTTGAAACTCCTACCAATACCATATCCGATTTATCAAGTTCATCAGCTCTTTGCCCGTCATCATGTCTGAAAGCAAACTCCATAGCTTCAATGCGCTTAAAATATTCCTTGTTCAGATGTCGAAAGAGCCCTGGCTTTTCAACCGGTAAATATAAAAACTGATCCGCAAGCTGAGCAAGAAGCGGACCCATCACATCAATTGTTCTTACATTAAATAATCGGCCCAGGTTGCCAATCTCATTTCTTAATTCCTGTGAAACAATGGTGTGAACAACAAAACCATCAACTTTCGAGGCTTCAAGAATTATTTCGGAAGCCCTTTGTTTTGTAATTACATCACCATGTTTATTAATTTTTACTTCAGTGTCTCTGAATTGAGCAAGAGCAGCTCTCAAGGCCTGCTCTGCAGTTCCTCCTGTTCCATCAGAAATAATAAATATATGCTGCATTTATTAAATATTATAATTATTCTGTATCGATAAATGCCTGTATGGCAGCATCCAATATATCTCTTGCTTCATTTTCATCACCAAAACCAAGAACTTCAATTTCTCCGGGACCTTTATAATTTGCAAACCAGGTTTGAATAATATCAGTAACACCTTTAAACATTTCATTTAAGTCATCAATACTTGTTGCATCATACAGTGGTGTACCCGACATAACAGCTATTAATTTATCATCCTTTTCTCCTCCATCAAGCATTTTAAGAACTCCAATAAGATTAGTTGTAATTATACTACCACGTTCTGCAGCTGGCCCCAGGACTATTACATCAATAGGATCTCCATCTCCACCATCATCTTCGGAGAGGAGAGTTTTTGGAATCATACCATAATTTCCGGGATAACCTAAATATTTAACCTTTCTCGGTTCATTATTTTTAAACTCCCATTTCATTATACCATCGGGTTTTATTACCTCCCATTTATCTACTGTGCCTGTTGGTATTTCCACAACAACATTAATATTCCCGACTGCATTAATAGGATCATAACCATCTAAAAAGCTTTTTTCACCTACCAGAGTATAATCATCCGTATATTTTAATCCTTCATCATTATCGTCAACCTCTTTTGTACATGCAAATGATATTAAGAAAATGAGAATAAATAAGGAAAGAATTCGCGATTTGATTTTTCGATTATTCATCTGTAAATAATTTGAATTAGTATTACAGCAAATGTTTATACACCTTAAAAATTATTTAATAATTCTGGTTTTAGGATTAAAATATAAAGCAACATAATCGTTTGAAAGAGCAAGGAATATATGAGCAAAAACAGCCACCCATATATTTCCTGTACTGATTGTAATTAAGCATAATATTATACCAAAAGGTATAGCTGCAACGGCTTCGGTCAGACCTTTTGGAATATGTGTGCAGGAATAAATTGTAATATTTACAGCTATTGCCGGCCATACACCTAATACAGGTATACATGCAAATAATAATATTCCCCTGAATAAAAATTCATAAGCAAAAAGATATAATATCCAGCTTATTGCATTTTTAATTATTAAACCTGAATTCCAAACTTCTGCACGAATATGAGGATATACAACATAGTTTTTAGGCTTGCGGGCAGCAAACAGATTCATTGGAATTATTATAGCCCCCAAACCGAGAGTCCAGTATAATGTTGGTAAAAGGTTTTTAAAATTGAGGCCATATTCGGAAAAACTATATGGCAGAAATATAAGAGCAATTATTGTCGGAACAATTCCCAGAAATAATACTCCTATGTATTTCTGAAAGAGAATAAAATTTATCCTGGTTTTTTCTTCTCCGTATTTCTTAACAAATTTTGCCCTGATTGAATCCGACAATCCCAGAAACCAGTATATAATAAAACCGATTGTTGTAAGTGCTATTGCCAGAACCGGCTCAATATCTGACGCTTGCCATTCGAATAAATTCTGCATATCTATATATTTTTCATAATTATTAATAAAGTCAAAATACAAATTATTCACTGAAATAAAAACACTCAGAATTTATTTTGCAGCTGTTAATTTTCCACCAGCACCTATGTTAAAAGTGGTCTCAATGAAATTCATTATTCATTATTAATATACTCAGTCGTTAAAACCTTATAGATTTCCCCGGGAAAAGCTTTTTCTATCTCTTCAATGCTTTTTAAACCAAATATAAAAGCTATTGCTATTGGATCAGCCCTGTAACCAGTATGTCCTTCATAAAAACCATACCAGCGGGCATAATAGCAAACCATTTCACCTGTGTGAATATGTGAAAGTTTATTTATCATATCTTTCATTTCTTCATCAGATAAATGAGGATATTTTTCATATATATATTTTTTCTCTTTATTATCCAGTTCACGCCACATTTCCAGGTGCAAGGCTCCTTTTATCTCATCATTTAATATAGATTCCTGAAAACCTCTTCCACCGGCTGTTATTTGTATAAAATTCTTATTATAGAAAATTCCTTCCCTCATTGATCTTGCATTAGTCAATTGCTCATTTCTTATACCTTCTATTATAGAGTTCCATACATGAAAGAATGGCCGGATTATATCAGGTTGAGTCAGGCCTAAATTCTGAATCAAATGATTATCTCCTTTAAGTACAGAAATAATATCTTCATCCTTAGCAATAAAACCAATACCTGATGACATATCAGGCCTGGCAAGATATGTTATCTCACTAATAGATCTGCCGGTAATTGATTTTGTAAAATCCAATTCAATGTCAGAATGTAAACCTGTAGCAAACAGAGTAGGGAAGTCAGCTTTATCTGCCTCTAGTTGTCTGCCTTTTTCCCACCACTCTTTATTTTTATCTCTGTTATTCACAAGTGTCACAGGAAAAATGGTAAACTTCTTATCCTGAGTTGACCCAACAATATATTCATTACCATCGGCCGTGAAAACAGGTGAAGGAATATCAGGTCTTTTTTCCAATAGTTCAGGGTATAAAGGATAATTTATGCTATTATCATAAATACTAAGTGTAGTTTTATAGGGAATTTGTTCTTCACCAGACTGATTAATTCTTTCAATTGCCCATATTGCCGCCTGCCTGTTTACATTAATCTTACTTTTACTTAATTTCTTTAATGGTTTTAATGCCACATTATTACCTAACTTACCTAAGGACATAGCAGCAAACCAGGCTGATTTTTCATTCTTGAGAAGCTTGATTAATGGCTTTACAGCTTCATCATGTCTAATTTCACCAAGTATCCATGAAACTGTTTCTTGTATTTCAAGACTTTCACTATTAAGCATTTGGATTAGAGGAGAAATAGATTCTTCAGATCGTATTCCTGCAAGTCCGACTGCACATTCATTGCTGATATATTGGTTTTTATCGGAGATTAACTCAAGGAATAGATTAACTGACTTTTCTGATTTAATTCTCGATAAAATTCTTAATACCTGCCACCTGAAATGATCATTTTTTCCTTGAATTTCTTTATGTAATTTTTCCAGAACTGTTTCGCCTAAGGCAGATAATTCAATAATTGCACCTTCACTAATATACATCCATTCATCTTCAATTGAAGCAAGTAAAAGGTCCACTTTTAAATCAGGTCTTAAAGTCCGAAGTGAGGAGTTAGCAGTTCTACTTACATTTTTATTATCATCATTTAGCAGATTCAATAATAATTCTATAGATTCCTTTGAATCGATTTTTCCTAATGCATAAACAGCTCCTTCTCTAATACTCTGATCATCTTCACCCAATGCAATAGTCAAAGGTTTAATCGTCTTTAAGGATTTGATTTTTGCGAATGCATTTGTTATTCTCCTTCTTACTATTGGATTAACTTCCTTATTATTAAATATTTTGATCAAAGGATCAATGATCCACTGCAAACTCATATTCCCCAAAACATCAATCATATCAGACCTTACATAAACACTCAAATCATTATCAGAAAGTTTCTCCAGAAATATATTAATAATTTTTTCCGACCCGAGTGCTCCGAGAGC
>JBHOTF010000030.1:0-30312 GCA_042584005.1 Bacteroidota bacterium | reverse complement strand
CTAAGATTGATTAACTTTGTTTTGTTTACCAGCTGACATAATTATCAAATGAAAAATTGCTTAAAGTCTTAATTATGAACAGAAAATCTTTTATAGTAAAAAGTGGAATAACAATTGGAGGATTGTCGTTAGCACCTGTTAATCTTATATCGTCAAATATGTTATTTTCAGATGGCGATTTTGTGTCAAAAAGACCTAAACCAGGCAAAAGAACATTTATTAGCGATGCGGTGGAAAATATAATTAAAGAGGTAAAAGCATCTATAAAGAATAAGGAACTTGCATGGATGTTCGAAAATTGTTATCCAAATACACTGGATACTACTATTGATTATGAGCTAATAGATGGTAGGCCCGACACATTTATTATTACCGGTGATATTGATGCAATGTGGCTTAGAGATTCTACAGCTCAGGTTTGGCCTTATATGCCTCTTATAAAAAAAGAAGAGAAGCTAAGAAAGCTGGTTTTAGGACTAATAAACAGACAGGTCAAGTGTATTATTAAAGATCCATATGCCAATGCATTTTACAAAGACCTTTCAAAAGAATCGGAATGGAAAAGTGATAAGCCATCCCCTATTCCCGGAGTTCATGAAAGAAAATGGGAAATTGACTCATTATGTTATGTGATTAGATTAACATATGAATATTACAAAATTACCGGTGATAAGTCAGTATTCGACTCTGACTGGAAAAAAGCAATGCAGTATATATATAAAACATTTAGAGCTGAACAAAGAAAAGATGGTAAATCTCCATATTATTTTCTTCGAAATACCACCGCTATGATTGATGCTCCTACATTTGGTGGAACAGGCAGGCCAATTAAGCCTGTAGGGCTGATTTGTTCTATGTTCAGGCCATCAGATGATGCCAGTATGTATCCCTTTCTTATTCCATCGAATATATTCGCTGTTATTTCTCTTCATCAGTTATCGGAATTATATGAAAATGTATTAAATAATAAAACATTTGCAAACAACTGCAATGATTTTGCAAATGAAGTGAATAATGCTATTAAAAAATATGCAATATCAGAACATTTAAATTTTGGTAAAATATATGCTTATGAGGTGGATGGATTTGGCAATAAAAGTTTTATGGACGATGCCAATGTTCCTTCACTTATGTCCTTAGCTTATCTGGGAGCACATAAGAGCACTGATCCAATTTATAAAAACACCAGAAAATTTCTGTTAAGCGACTCGAATCCTTATTATTTGAAAGGCAAAGCTGCAGAAGGACAAGCCAGTCCTCATACAGGGAAGGATAAAATCTGGCCCATGGGTATTATTCTGAGAGCAATGACCAGTCAGGATAAAGAAGAAATTATTTACTGTTTGAAAATGCTTAAAAATACTCATGCCGGCACAGGATTTATGCATGAGGCTTTTCACAAAGATGATCCAAAAGATTTTAACAGATCCTGGTTTGCCTGGGCAAATACGCTTTTTGGCGAATTGATTATTAAAATTTATAATGAAAGGAAGAATATTTTATCATTGGAACTTTAAAATATCTATTATCATATATTCTAGTTATAAATTAATTAAAAATCATGTCTATGAGAAAAATTTTAACGATTGTTATCCTATGGACAATAATGGCTTCCTGTTCAAAAGAAAAAGGTAACACTCAGACAGATAAAGATCTTGTTTATAATGAAGTCAAAGATGCAATTAACAACAGCATTGCCTGGGCTAAAACTAAAGATTTTAACCTATTGTACAGCATAATAAATGATGATTCCAGCTATCTCGAAGTACATCCGGAGAATAATGTTATAAAAGGTTTTAATGAATTCAAAAGAAATGAAGAGTTATGGTCTAGTCCTGATTTTAAGCATGTTGGATATAAAACCTCAGATTTAACAATTACCTTCAGCAAATCAGGTGATGTGGCCTGGTTCTATTGCAGGCTCGACGATTTTAATAGCTGGAAAGACCAGCCGATGAACTGGGAAAATGTGAGGTGGACAGGCATTCTGGAAAACATTAATGGAAGCTGGCGTATGATGCAGGGCCACTTTTCACATCCATTGGAATAGAAAATAAAAATATATTAATCTTTTTATTTATTATTCAGATTACCAATAACAAACAACCCACTATAAAAAAGCTCTAAGCATTTTGGTTGAAGCTTTTTTGTTATATTTACCTATGAACGAATTAACAAATTTACCAAATATTGGAAAAACTCTTGCTAAAAAACTAATACAGGCAGGAATTAACAGTCCTGATGAACTAAAAAACATTGGCGCTGAAAATGCAATTATCAGGTTAAAAACAATTGATAATGCAGGGGTATGTATAAATATGCTATATGCACTTGAAGGAGCTATTCAGAATATCAGATGGCATGGTTTAAGTCAGAATAGAAAAAATGAACTTAATGAATTTTATAATTTAATTAAAAAAGAATAATCTGCAATGTCTGAAACAAAATATGATAAGCTGATTATATATTATTTTTCGGGCACGGGAAATGCAAAAAACGCTGCTATTTGGATACAAAATGTTGCAAAAAAAAGAGGACTTAAAACACAACTAAACAATATCGACAGGTTTGAAAATATTGAGGCCCCGAAACTAACAGATAAAACCCTGGTTGGTTTCTGCTCACCTACGCATGGATTTAATATGCCTCCAATAGTTTTGAAATACATCAGAAAATTCCCTTCAGTTAAAAATACGGATGCTTTTATATTAAATACCCGTGGTGGTTTAAAACTGCACAAACTTTTTCTACCGGGACTTAGCGGAATTGCCCAGTATCTGACAGCAATTATATTATTATTTAAAGGATTCCGGATTGTTGGAATGCAGCCACTCGACCTTCCATCAAACTGGTTAATTCTTCATCCCGGATTAAGAAAAAAAGTGATTATTTCAATGCATAAAAGGTGCAAGAATATTGTTGAGAGATTCGCCAACAAGCTCTTAGATGGCAAAAAAATATATAAAGCATTTTTATCCTTACCATTCGACCTGATAGTTGCTCCAATTGCAGTTGGATACTATTTTATCGGACGTTTTTTTCTTGCAAAAACACTAATATCCACCTTTACTTGTGATAATTGCGATATTTGTTTTGAACAATGCCCTGTTGAAGCCATTAAGAAGGTTAACGGACGTCTTTTCTGGTCGTATAAATGTGAGAGTTGTATGCGATGTGTACAGTTATGCCCTCAAAGAGCCATTCAAACAACCCATGGTTTTTCAGGTATAATGTTATATTTAGCTTTTGCCGTGATACCTCCTTTATTATCTTCATTAACAATGAAATTAAATATTCTTAACTTTGATAAAACATCAAACCTGTGGGAGTTTTTATGGTCAACCTTTCTATGGTTTATTTTCCTTATTATATTGTTTATTTGTTATAGATTATTACATTTTCTGATGAAATATAAATACTTCAATAAGCTAATTGCATATAGCTCATTAAGTAAATATAAATTCTGGAGAAGGTATAAATCCCCAAAAAGCTTTTAAAATATGAATATTCGATCTGCTTCAACAGGACTTGTTATAATATCAAATGTTTTGTTTTCCTGTCAAACCGATAAAGAAAATAATGAAAAACCTAATGTTTTATTTATTTGCATTGATGATCTCAGGCCGGAATTAGCCTGTTATGGAAATGAAATAATAAAATCACCCTATCTTGACGGACTGGCAAATGAAGGATGTCTTTTTAATAATCATTTTGCTAATGCACCAACATCCGGTGCTTCCCGATATAGTTTGTTAACAGGAAAGCATCCAAAAACAAGATCACATATTTCTAATGAGGCCATACGGACATTTATATCTAACAGAGAGGAATCTGAAAATTCTGAATCTTTCATTCATCAGTTGCGACGAAATGGATATTATACTGTTGGGATTGGAAAAATAAGCCATTATCCCGATGGGTATTTATATGGCTATAATGATACAATAGGAACAGAGTTGGAGCTTCCAAACAGTTGGGATGAGATGTTGTTTGACCCGGGTAAATGGAAAACCGGATGGAATTCTTTTTTCGGTTATTCAAATGGTGAAAACCGGCAAAGTATGAAGAAGCAGGTTAAACCTTATGAATGCAGTGAGGTAGAGGATGATGGATATGTTGACGGCCTTACAGCGAATTTAGCCTTATTGAAACTTAAGGAATTAAGTAAAACTAAACAACCATTTTTTCTGGGGGTTGGTTTTTTTAAACCTCACCTGCCTTTTACTGCTCCAAAAAAATACTGGGATATGTATGATGAGGATAATATCCCTTTAACTTCATCAAATTTTATCCCTGAAAATATAAATAAAGCCAGTTTACATGCTAGTGGCGAATTTAATCAATACCAGGCAGGAGAAGAAAAAGCCTCTTTGGAAAAAGCTGTATCCGATAATTATGCAAGAAAAATAAAACATGCTTATTATGCTTGTGTAAGTTATGTCGATAATCAGGTAGGCAAATTGATAAAGGAGCTTAAAGAACTTGGCTTATACAAAAATACTATAATTGTTGTATGGGGCGATCACGGCTGGCATTTAGGAGATAAACTGGTTTGGGGAAAACATACAATTTTTGAAAAAGCATTAAGAAGCACCTTAATAATTAAAAGTGCAGAAACTAATAAACAAAGTATTAAAAGCGATCAGGTAGTTAGCACTGTAGACATATATCCCACACTAATGGAATTATGTGGAATAGAAACACCCGAAAATATTGATGGCAGCAGTTTTGTGAAAATTATGAAACACGGATATGATCAAGAGTGGAAAAATATAGCCTACGGCTATTATAAAAACGGAATAAGTTTAAGAACAGGTGAATACAGGTTAACGAAATATTTCAGAAAAGAAATGCCAAATATTGAATTATATGATCATGCTAAAAAGCATTTGGAAAATATCAATATTGCCAAAGAAAATCCTGATATTGTTAAAAAATTGATGCCTGTTTGGGAGAAAGGAAATACAGGCTTGTTTGAAAAATAATTGCAATGCATTCAATAAATATTCCAAAAACAATGATGGCTGTGAGGCAGGATAAGGCCGGCGGCCCTTTATACCTGAGTGAAATTCCAGTACCTGTACCAAAAGCTAATGAGGTATTAATAAAAATATCGGCCTCTCCTATTAATCCTTCAGATTTAAGTATGATACAGGGTACATATGCTGATAAACCATCTTTTCCTATTACACCGGGACTTGAAGGAAGTGGTGTAGTAGTAGCAGCAGGAAAAGGTTTATTGCCAAAACTAAGATTGGGAAAACGGGTAACTTGCACATCATCAGGAGGTGGTAACGGAATATGGGCAGAATATATGATAACTTCAGCAAAACGCTGTATACCACTTAGTAAAAATATTAATCAGGAAGAGGGTGCTATGCTTATAGTTAATCCTATGACGGCTCTTGCCTTTATTGAAATAGCAAAAAAGGGCAAACATAAAGCAATAGTAAATAATGCAGCTGCCAGTGCATTAGGACAAATGTTGATCCGCCTTTGTAAAAAGCACAATATTCCTTTAATAAATATTGTACGTAATCAAGCACAATACGATCTGCTCATTAATGTTGGTGCCGAGCATATTATCAACAGTGAATCACCTGATTTTGAATCTAAATTGAAGGAAAAAACACATTTATTAAATACAACATTATTACTCGATGCGGTAGGAGGTGAACAATCAGGAATATTAATAGAATGTGCTCCCGCCGGAAGTAAACTTATAGTTTATGCCATGTTATCAGAAAAGCCATTAAGCATAAACTCCAGAATTATTCTTCAGGAAGAAAAAAGCATAGAGGGTTTTTATTTATCACATTGGACCTCAGGCAAAAAAATCTGGCAAATGTTATCTCTTACAAAACAAGTACAAGCTTTGGCAGGAGATGTATTACAAACAAAAATTCAAAAACTCTTTCCTTTAGAAAAAATAAATGATGCGATAGATTTATACAAGTTAAAAATGTCGGATGGAAAGGTTTTGATTATTCCCGATAATAAACATAAATTCATAGGCAATTAAATAAAATTTTTAAATGAAAAATAGAAAATTATTAATGATTCCCGGCCCTATTGAATTTGAACCTTCTGTATTACAGGCTATGGGAGCCCCTACAACCAGTCATGTTGCAGGAAATTTCATCGAATCTTTTGGCAATTCTCTTGATATGATGAAGAAAGTATGGCTTTGTCCTAATGGACAGCCTTTTATTGTTGCAGGTTCAGGGACTCTGGCTATGGATATGGCAGGAGCCAATCTGATTGAAAATGGTGATAATGCACTCGTTATATCTACAGGATACTTTGGTGACAGATATGCAGAATTATTAAAAAGATATGGTGCCAATGTCACAATTATTAAAGCGGCTTTAGGCGATGTGGTCCCATTGGAAAATATTGAAACAGAACTAAAAACCGGGAAATATAAATTACTCACATTTACACATGTCGATACATCCACCGCTGTTCTTGTTGATCCAAAACCTATTGGTGAGCTGGGAAAGAAATATGATGTATTAACAATTCTAGATGGGGTTTGTTCAGTAGCGGGAGAAGAAATTCGTCAGGAAGAATGGGGAATTGATGTTGTGCTTACAGCCTCCCAAAAAGCTATTGGGGTTCCACCAGGACTGGCATTATTAGTAGTATCTCAAAAGGCCATGAATATTTGGAAGGCCAGAGAAACACCAGTTGGGAATTATTACGCCGACTGGAAAAACTGGTTGCCAATTATGAATGCCTATGCTGACAGAAAACCTTCATATTTTGGAACACCTGCTGTAAATCTTGTTGCAGCATTGGAAACAAGTTTGAAAATAATTCTAGAGGAAGGAATGGAAAACAGATTTGAACGTCACCGAAAAACAGGCAAAGCTTTTCGCTCTGCATTCAAATCATTAGGGATGGGCATGATTCCTGTAAGTGAATCTGTTGCTGCAAATACATTATCTGCTCCTTATTACCCTGAAGGAATAAATGGGGCTGATCTTTTATCAGAAATTGCAAAAGGAGGAGTAATTCTTGCCGGTGGATTATTAGCTGAGCATAAAAAAAAATATTTCCGTGTAGGACATATGGGATCTGTTAACCATGGCGACATTCTGGCTACTATTGGGATTATTGAAGCGGCATTGTTAAAAATAAGTTATAAATTTGAAAATGGAGCAGGTCTGAAATCTGTTCAAAATATATTGAATTAATTTAAAACCCATTAAATAATAATTTATTAAAGGAGACATCAAAATGAAAAACAAAAAAACAAATTACATCAAAAACCTAATGTTATTTACTGTGGCAATATTGATAAGCAGCCTCACAGGAATAACTACAGCCCAGGACAGGCTGCCGAATATGCCCGGATATGACCAATACCAAGAGATGAGTCCAAAAATTCGCAGTTCAGTAATTATGGGATCAGTTAGAGTTACCTGGGCTGAAGATGGAAAATCATTTGATTACAATTTTAATGGTAAAAAATACCATTACGATATTAAAAAGAACAAAAAGGAAGTTGTTGGAGATGTGGAAGCAAGATCAGGCCAACAACGTTTCTCAAGAAGAAATACTGGTGGAACAGGTGAAAGGGTTCAAAGAGGAAGACAATACACAATTGCAATGTCTCCTGATGGGAAATTAAAAGCCTTTTATAAAGACAATAATTTATGGCTCAGCAATCCCGATGGAAGCAATGTACAAGCCATAACCACTGAGGGCAAAGATAAAATCAGGTATGGAACAGCAACCTGGGTTTACGGAGAAGAGCTAGGTCAACAACACGCTATTTGGTGGTCGCCCGATAATAAAAAAATAGCTTATTATCGTTTTGACCTTTCTAAGATCAAAGATTATTATGTGCTTTATAAGCAAACTGAACTTCAGGATTCTATTGAGGCTGAAGCATATATTAAAGTCGGTTGTGAAAATCCTTTTGTTGAATTGTACATATACGATTTAGAAACTAAGAAAAAAGTAAATTTAGAAGTCAGACTAAAACCATTCGGAAATTATGATGTAGGAGAATATATTTACGCTATCAATTGGTCTCCTAATGGAAAAGAATTATTGTTTCATAGAACTAACAGAAAACAGGATATCATGGAGTGGTGTGCCGCTGATCCTGTTTCAGGAAAATGCAGAATAATAATTCATGAAGAATGGCTTCCCAGTTATACTAAAAATAACCCACCTGTGAGATATCTTGAAGATAACTACAGGTTTGTCTGGACATCTGAAAGAAATGGATTTAAGAATTATTATCTATATGATCTTAGCGGAAAACTCCACGCTACTCTCACAAACCATCAGTTTGAAGTTTCAAACATTGTTAGAATAGACGAAAAAGCCGGTTTTATGTATTATATGGCCCGTAGTGGAGATAATCATATGAAACTACAGCTACATCGCGTGGGACTTGATGGAAAAGGTGATATTCTTTTAACCAATCCTGCATTCAATCATTCAGTAAATATTTCCCCTGATGGTAAATATTTCATTGATATTGCTCAAACACATAATATTCCACCGGTTTCAACACTTGTTGAAACAGAAAAAGGTAAGGTATTGGCTGAACTTGAAAAAAGTGATATGACGAAGTTTAATGAACTGGGCCTTAAAACAGTTGAAATGGTAACTTATAAAGCAACTGATGGTGTTACAGTTTTATACGGTATGTTGCACTTTCCTTCAAATTTCGACCCAAATAAAAAATATCCTGTATTAGTAAGTGTTTATGGAGGTCCGGAAACAAATGCGGCCAGGGAAACTTTTACTTTACCCAATGCAAGGACTGAATATGGATTTTTATGCGCTGGATTCGATTCAAGGACAGCTGCCGGTCGTGGAAAACGCTTTATGGATCCAACATATGGCAACCTTATCAAACTTGAAATAGCTGATCAGGCTGAAGGAGTAAAATCTTTATGGAACAGACCATATTTCAATAAAGACAGAGTAGGTATTTATGGAACCTCATATGGAGGAACTTCATCTGCCGGAGGCATCTTACAACATCCTGATGTTTACCAGGCAGCCTGTGCCAATTCAGCAGTAACCGATTTCAGATTATATGATGATATTTATACTGAGCGTTTTAACGGACTTTTAACAACCAACTTAGCAGGATACGAAGCTGGCTCACTTATGAACTATGCAGAAAATCTAAAAGGCGACTTAATGATTTTCTACGGCACTCAGGATAATAATGTTCACCCATCTAATAGCTTACAACTTATTAAAGCATTACAACGAGCTGGTAAATATTTCCAGGTACAGGTTGGCCCGGACGTAGGCCACGCTGGTCTTAATGCTAACAGAATGATGGAATTTTTTATCGAAAGCCTTGTGTTAAAATAGTATCAGGTATTGGTGTAGGTATATTCTGTGTTTTGGGATATACTTGCCTGATACTTGATACTTGATACCTAAAAGCTATGAAATCGAAAATTAAAAATATTATTTTAGTTGGCATAATTTTTTTCATTATAAGTGGCTGTCTTACAATAATATCAATTATACAGCCCGCTGAAATAAAACCTGGTGAAAGTTTTAATGTTATAATGGAATTAGAAAACGATGGTGAAGGGATGATCTTAAACGGAAACCGTATTATTTTAAGAATTGTTATGCCTGAAGACTGGAATGTAGTAAATGATTTTGCATTAATGGATAGCAGTCTTAGAGATTCGATTAAATATAATGAAACAGTTATAAACAATTTTGACTCAATAGGAATTGCCGATAATTATAAAGTATGGGGCGGGATTTCTAACAGAACATATGTAGACTCTGTTTTTACAGGAAATTACAAATTATATTTAGACATTCAGACCTCTGATACTATTGGCGATTTTGATTTGAGATATTCATTCTATGCTGGAGCATCTGAAGATGATTCTTTCTGGTATCAGGATGACACGACACTCACAATAAGACTTACAGATCATCCTGTTTTCATAAACAATATTGATTTGAATAAGGAATGGCTGGTATATCCAAATCCTTTCATTTCTGAAGTATTTATAAACAATTGTATCAAGGGAGCCAGATATGATCTATTCAATATTAATGGCACATTAACTGAAACAGGAATAATTGAATCGGAAAGATTTAGTATCAACCCGAATTGTCCTAAGGGAAAGTATTTCTTAAGAATAACTGATAAGGAATCTTATAAAACATTTAAACTAATTAAGTACTAAAACATAATATTACATTTAATCAATTTCGAGTAAAATCATATTAATCACATTGTTAGAAAAACCAGATATGAAAAAAACCAGCTATCTAATTTATTTAATTATCATTTTATTATCATGTTCTTCAATATACGGACAGGAAAGTAAACAAAAACTGTACAGAATTCATGTAAAGGATTTTGAGAAAATCCGCACTATAGAAGAAAATGGAATAAGCGTTTATAATGTTTCACCTGCTAAATTCATCGAGGTTCTGGCAGAGCCTGAACAAATAAAAAATCTGGAAATTGAAGATATTGAAATTGAATTTATCGCGAATAGCTTCAAAGAATTACTTAGCGAACAACTAAAATCTGTTGATCTTGCACAATATCACGACCATGCTGCTACTGTGGCTGAACTAATTTCTATTGCAGAGAACAATCCGAATATTACAAAATTAGATACTATAGGGTATTCAGTTCTAGGACGTGTTATTTTATGTTTAAAAATATCTGACAATCCTGATTATGACGAAGATGAAACTCCTATTTTTATTGTTGGAAACCATCACGGAAATGAAATATTAAGTGTTGAGGCTACTCTTTATCAGATTAATTATCTGATAGATAACTATGGAACCGATATTGAAGTTACTGATTGGATAAATAATAAAGAAATATGGTTTGTTCCTTTATTGAACGCTGATGGCAATGAAGCAATGCGCAGAACAAATGAAAATGGTGTTGATCTGAACAGAAACTACTCTTTCGGATTTACAGCAACAGGAAATCACGGACCGCAAGGTTTTTCTGAGCCTGAAACTCAGACAATACGTGATTTTACTGCATTATATCCACCTGTTATGAGCCTGACATATCATACTTCAGGCAGATACCTTCTTTATCCATGGACACATACTGATGAAGCTGCTCCCGATTCAGCAGCTTTGATTTATGTTGGAAATAAAGTAAGTGAATCAGTTACTTTTCCAAGTGGCGGTTCAACCGATCATTATGAATTGGTACAAGGCGGAAGATGGTATTTTACCGCTGGTGAATACTGTGATTATATGTACGTTACTCATAATACTCTTGCTTATACTTTTGAAATGTATACCAGTCAGGCCCCCCCTGCAGATGTAATACCTGCAGTTGTTGAAAGAAATTTAAACGGATTAATTACTCTACTGCAACAATCTGACAAGGCTGGTTTAACAGGATTAATAACTGATGCAACAACAGGACTCCCTGTTGAAGCAACAATAGAAGTTCCAATAATTTATGATCAGGGTAAATTACCATTAAGAAAAGCCGAAGGCCAATATGGAAGATATTACAGATATCTTGAACCAGGCACATACAGCTTTAAAATTTCTGCAGATGGTTATCGCACTCAAATATTTGACGTGGAAATTTATGCTGATAGCCTGACTACCAAAAATATACTAATGGATCCTTCTTCATATATTGTTGTTGACGATGTTGAAATTAACGATAATGGCCATAGTGGTATTATTGGAAATGGCAATGGATTGGTAAATATTAATGAGACTGCAGGTATGTTTTTAAGCTTAAAAAATCTGGGGACTGTTGATGCAAATAATATTTATGCAAAAATTAGTTTCCTCTCATCCTACAATCCTTTCACGGATGCATACGCAACTATTCTTTCCGATAGTGTTTATTTTGGTGATATAGAGGCTGGTGCATTTCCTGCCATTTTATCTCCTGACACAGTTTTATTTTATATTGACCCCTCATGTCCTGATGGTGAAGAATTGATTTTCGAAGTTAATATTAGCGACATAACAGGTTTTGGATGGCAGGATCAGGTTTCTCTTGAAGTTCATGCCCCTGTTCTGGAAGTAAATTATATTAATGTAAATGATAGTAATGGTAATAACAATAATGTTCTGGAAGGTGGCGAAACCGCTATAATTGAAGTAAATGTAATAAATAACGGACGTCAGGAGATTAATTTACTGTCGGCTTCTCTCTTTTCAACCGACAATTATATTCAAATAGAACCTGTTGGATCATTAATATCTAATTTGGATATCCAACATGATAGTTCACTTTTCTTTGAAGTAGAACTTTCTGCAAACACTCCAGCTGCATACATTATCGATTATATTGTTCAGATTACTTCAGAAGAACAGTATTCTGCCGAACTATCCTTCCAACTGAATAATATTAATGGGTTTTTTGATGATTTTGAAAGTGAGTCAAGCAATTGGACTCATGACACTTATGGTACTACTTCAAATAGTCATGACGATTGGCAGATTGGCAGACCGGTTGGTAAATCAGATGATCCATCTTATGCATTTTCTGGAGTGAAATGCTGGGGTAACGATATGGGATGGGACGATTTTGACGGGTCAAGCTGGAATGGAAGTTACCAGCATAATGTTTATGCATATTTAAATAGCCCGGAAATTGATTGCAGCGATTTAACCAATGTTGGTTTGAAATATATGCGTTGGTTAACCACACGCATTGGCGATTATGGCAGAATTAAAGTAAATGATCACCTGGTTTGGTCTTCCACAGTAGGTGGAGTTACTGATTCCGAATGGACAGAGCATGTTATTGATATTTCTGATTTAGCCGACAATAATCCATCTGTAACAATTACTTTCGAGATACAGACAAATTCATCAAGTTATACAGGAGGCTGGAATATTGATGATGTAATGATAGTAGACGGACTTGGAGGCAGTCAGTTAATTGAAACAGATAATATATCATCAAAATATACACTGAATAATTATCCAAATCCATTTAATTCATCAACAACCATTAGTTATTATATTCCTGAAAATGGTTTTGTAAATATTGATGTTTTTGATGCTTTTGGAAGAAAAGTAAAAACACTGGTTTCTGAAAACAAAATAACCGGCAATCACCAAATTGCCTGGGATGGAAGTAGTGATAACGGACAGTCTTTGGCTCAGGGCATTTACTTCTATCAGTTAAAGGCAGAAGAAATTACTTTAACAAATAGGATGGTTATTGTTAAATAACTGACCAACTAACATTTATATATGATCGATGAAATTATAAACAAATTTATTAATAAGGAGGATTTTGTTTATGGTTTTGCGGAAGTATCAGGCTTGCTATCAGGTATATATTCAGAATATAATTATGGAATTGTTATAGGAAAAAGACTTGATAAGAATATTATTGATTCTATCAACAACGGGCCGACACAAACATATCTGGATCATTACAAGGAGATTAATCAGGAACTAACTACGCTGGCAATAGATATTTCCAGGGAATTAAATAAATGTGGTATTCTTTCAGTACCAACTGTACCCTCTTTGGCTGGAAAAAAACAGGATGCTGATTATGAGAAATATTTAAGTCGTGATATATCTCATAAGATGCTTGCAACCAGAGCAGGACTGGGATGGATAGGAAAAACAGCACTTTTTATTTCTGAAAAATTCGGGCCACGTTTACGTCTTGTGAGTATATTAACAAACACTCCTTTAAACTACGGCCAAAAACCTGTAACTGAAAGTCGATGTGAGGATTGTACAATTTGTATTGACGCATGCCCTGCCCAGGCAGGAAATGGAACTTTATGGAATACCACAATACACAGAGATATTTTTTTTAATGCTCATAAATGTCGTGAAATGTGCCGTGTCCTGGGCAAGAAAAATATAGGTTTTGATGCCAGTATTTGCGGTATTTGTGTTTCCGTATGCCCTTATGGTGATTAATTTAGCACTCCCATTTCTGTTCCAACTTTTTTAAAGGCGGCAACAGCTTTGTCGATATGTTTGGTTTCATGGGCAGCACTTAATTGAACACGAATCCTCGCCTCCCCTTTTGGTACAATGGGATAATAAAAACCAATCACATATATTCCTTCATCAAGAAGTCTGGCAGCAAATTCCTGTGATAGTTTTGCATCATATAACATAACTACACAAATTGCTGAAGAAGTAGGCTTAAGATCGAAGCCCAATTCAGACATTTGCTTCATAAAATAGCTTGTATTGGAATGGAGTTTATCCTGAAGATCATTGGTTTCAGTCATCATATTAATCATCTCAATCCCGGCAGCTGCTACCAATGGTGGTATAGAATTAGAAAAAAGATATGGTCGGGATCGCTGACGCAGCATATTAATAATTTCCTTTTTACCAGTAGTAAACCCACCTATTGCCCCACCAAAAGCTTTTCCCAGAGTTCCTGTAATTATTTCAACCTGTCCTCTCAGATTAAATAATTCTGTTGTACCTCTTCCGGTTTTACCAACAACACCTGCAGAATGGGATTCATCAACCAAAACCATGGCATTATATTTCTTCGATAATTCAACAATTTTTTCAAGAGGTACCACTAATCCATCCATAGAAAATACTCCATCAGTTACAATTAACCTGAACCTCTGCTTCTGTGCTTCTTTGAGTTTTTCCTCTAAATCGTTCATATCAGCATTCTTATAACGATATCGTTCTGCCTTGCACAGGCGCACACCATCAATTATAGATGCATGATTAAGAGAATCAGAAATAATAGCATCTTCTTCTGTTAACAGGGGTTCAAAAACTCCACCATTGGCATCAAAACAAGAAGTGTATAAAATAGTATCTTCTGTTCCAAAGAATTCAGCAATTTTGTTTTCCAACTCTTTATGCAAATCTGTTGTTCCACAAATAAACCTTACAGACGACATACCGTAACCATGACTATCGAGTGCAGTTTTAGCTGCATTAATCAGTTTCTGATTATTTGATAATCCTAAATAATTATTTGCACAAAAATTCAACACATCTAATCCTGCCAGAGTTTGTATTTTCGGCCCCTGAGGAGTTAATAATATACGTTCTTTTTTGTAAAGCCCAGCCTCTTCTATAGCTGACAATTCTTTCTGTAAGAAACTCTTATACTTGTTATACATATAGAAAGTTTTTATTTATTCTGCGAAAATTTTTATCAAGCCCGCAAAAGTAGTAAATTGTTTGCAATTAATTATTAAGTAATAATGAATTCTAAAGAACGGTTTCTTGCAGCAATCGACAGAAAAATATTACCTGATCGCCTGCCCGTTACAACGCATCATCTGATGCCATATTTTCTTAACAAATATATGAAAGGAATTTCAGAACTGGATTTTTTCGATTATTTTGGCCTAGATCCTATCCTATGGCTAAGTCCGGTAAAACCGAATACTTTAAAAGGTGATTATATAATAGAAGACCAAATATTATCAGATTTTACCGGGCCAAAAAGAATCTGTTCTGAAAACTGGAGAATTGAAACCAAAAAAATTCCTTCTAATGATTATAAAACAATAAAATATACAATTTATACTCCGGAAAAGTCTTTGTCGATGATTTTGCAAACTGATGAATACAGTAGCTGGGTGACTGAACATCTTGTTAAAGAAACATCTGATATTGAACTAATTGAAAAATATTCTACTATACCTATATGTGATGTTGATAAGCTAAATAAACTTGTTGATGGATTTGGCAACAAAGGAATTGTTCGTGGCAGTGTTCCTTCTTTTGATATATACGGACAACCAGGATGTTGGCAGGATGCAGCAGTATTGTACGGAATACAAAACCTTATAATCAAAACTTTCGAAGATCCTGAATGGGTACATAGTTTCTTAAAAATTCTTTGTGAGAGAAAGAAGACTTCTGTAAAATCAATGAAAGGCGCTAAGTTCGATATTATTGAGCATGGCGGTGGAGATGCATCAACAACAGTAATTTCTCCCGATATATTTGAAAAATTTGTTGCTCCATATGATACAGAAATAATACAAACAGCCAGGAAATCAGGTCAGAGAGTTGTATATCATACCTGCGGCGGGATGATGCCAATTCTGGAAAATATTGTTGCAATGGGCCCTGATGCAATTGAAACATTTACACCTCCGGATATGGGTGGAGATGCAGATTTAAAAGATGCTAAAAGAAGAATAGGCGACAAAGTATGTATGATTGGAGGATTTGATCAGTTTCATTTTTTTAAGAACTGCACCATAGATCAAACAAAAATAGCTGTTAGAAAATGCTTTGAGGAAGCAGGAGCAGATGGAGGATTTATTCTTTGTCCTTCTGATCATTTTTTTGATGCAGACCTCAAATTGATTATGGCATATGCAGAAGAAGCAAAAATGTGCAAATATTAGTATAGATCAAGTAGTGTATTGGGGTATTGGTGTATTAGGTAGTGGTCTGGGGTTTGGGTTAGTGTGGTAAAAACAGTTCCGGATTCAGAGTTCTGAGTTCAAAATAAATTTCAAATCTGATATCTGATATCTGATATTTTAAATTAACGATTTAACTTAGCTCTAAATGCAAAATTCAAAATGCAAAATTCAAAATTCGCTATTCTAAATTTGTTAAATGGTGGATTGGTGGATTGGTGGATTGGTGGATTGGTGGATAAGGTTTGTAAAGGAAACAAAAATAATTATCTTTATTTTTTTAATCTTATATGTCCAATGTATTGTCTTGAATGTAATTGCGAATTCTCAGATTGGGTTACCAGGTGTCCCGATTGTAATACAATATTGGTATCCCAACCAATTGTTGTGCCTGTAATTAAAAACAATTCTGGCGATTACAAAAAACTGATTTCGAAAATTAAAGAAAATAATGGCAAATTAGATATTGAGCTTCTCGCCAATGATATCGGGATTGAAAAAAAAACAACTTTTCCTGGTTTTGGATTTGGTTTTGCCTGGACAAAAAAGATGCATGGAGAAACTGATGATATTATAGTTGATTTATCGACTATTTCAGTTAGCAGCAGACGAAAATGGTCATTTCCCTATTTTGGGTTCGGATTCACCTGGGAAAAAATTATGCACGGTTCAGTGTGTAATAACGAGATTAATCTAAAAGCCACTAAAGTAGGTATGGAAAAAAAATGGGGATTTCCTTATCTTGGTTATGGATACGCCTGGGTTAGCGAGATGGAAGGCAGTTGTGGCGCCCAGATTACTGCTAAACTTAAAACTACTGATGTTGGAAAAGAAAAAAAATGGACTTTTCCTTACTTTGGATTTGGTTTTTCATGGGCCGATAAAGCAGTTCTAACGCTTACATTAAAATAATAGAACCATATTTCTTAAGATACGGCTCCACCTACAAATGTCGGAATAACAACAGCAACCATAATTGCGGCCTGAATTGCTTCAATAGCTTCCTTAGTAGCCTTTCCAATAACATCACCACTTACTATTTTCTCAATTCTTTTTTTTCTCAGTTTGAGTTCTTTTCTATCAAAAATAACTTTTAACAGATTGGTTTTTGAGGCTATAGAAACGAGCAATACAGTTTTAGGATCAAGAATATCTTCATCAGTAAATATTGCATTCCGTAAGCGATCAATCAGTTGTTTCTCGGGAAGATGATTTACTTCTGGATATATTTTTCTTTTAAATATCAATAGCACCTTATCCTCATCCGATGCTAATATTCCTTTTTTACATAGTTCTTGTGCTATTCTGGTTTTCATTCTTTTAACACCGGAAAACCTGGTAATCCATGTTGAGACTTGTGCCCGTCTTTTTGCTTTTTTTACTTTTTCAAGACAATCGTCCATTACAGGGTCACCAGTAGCTTTCATACTTTTTAAACGGATATAATTCTTCTTGCCGGATTTTTCTAACTCAATTCGTCCATTTAATAATAATTCAGCCATAATTGCACCAGCTGTGATCATTTGGTAATTTAATGAAGAATGAATGGTTCCTTTTTTATCATTCAATGCAAGGAGCATTATTTCTTCGTGTAAAAATAGGTTTCGTTTATCCATGGTATCCAGTTTATTTATCTGCATTATAAATGCTTCAGAAATTTATATACTTTCAGCTTCATAGCTATCAGGCAATATATCACTCTTTAATTAACAATCCAAAAAGCACTTGAATTGTTATTGTATTTCCTTTTAAATCAATTACATTATTTAATGTATAATCAACAATATTATATTTTGCTCTGAATCCAATTAAGTATTTTTTTGAAAAATAGTATTTATATCCTAATCCAAAATTTATATTGTACGTCCATGTTGATTTGGCATTATTACCAGATAATGAATTATTTTTAAGCACCTCTATTCCATCCAAAGCTATTCCTGCAAGTAATTGTAATTCATGTCCACTTTTTTTAATAATATCCCTGCCAATACCAAAGCCCATATATGATCCTCTGAAATGTTTTGTTTCTTCAATTTTGGTAGTTCGTATTGCATTATAAATATTTGGAGTATTCAGAAATTTAAAGCCTATTGACAGTTCATAGCTTATTTTCTTTTTTTTACTGGCAAACTGCAAACCAAATTCAGGATGTATTCCCAGTTTAGATATTTCACCAGCGGGAATCCAGGCACCTGAATAACACGAAAGTTGTCCTTTGTAGCCATCAGTCTGGCTAAAGCCTGAAATAACAACTAATAAAACAATTAAAAATATTACAAATACTCTTCTCATAATTAATTGTCAGTTCACTATTTCATTATAAAAAACAGGATAACAATAATGTTAATTTTCTGTTCCCAATTTCAGATCTACAGTATTTGCCATATTTGTTAATCCTACAAAAATGAGTTTGGCAACATCTTCCATTATTTCAGGTTCAATAGTTTCTTTGGTATCTCCCGGGTGATGATAATATGTTTTATGAGCTGCCTGCCCGGTAGTTCCTATGCTAAGTGTTCGATAACCGGCCCAGCTAAAAATAACGCCGTCACTTCTTGGCCTGCCTGTTGATTTTCTCGATTTTGAGGATCTCATTGTTCTGTGCAAATATTTATTATTCGCATTTTCAAAACTTTTTAGAATTTCAGGATATGATTGTCCTCCTCCAACTGATAAGCCAGTTCCCGTTCCTACCATGTCAAGATTAAAGAAACAAACAGTTTTTTCTTTGGGCATTTTTGGTTCCTGGCAATATTTCTGACTGCCTATTAGTCCGCTTTCTTCGCCACCAATAAAAATAAACATTATTGAACGCTTCAGTTTAACTGGTGAAGATGCAAGAGCCCTGGCAGCAGCCATAATATCAGCAATTCCGGTAGCATTGTCCCATGCAGCAGGTATAATTTCTCCTGGTTTACCAACACCATCAAGATGCCCGCCGATAATAATTACTTCATTCTTTAGAACCGGATCTGTACCCTCAATCATTCCAATAACGTTACACCCTATTCCTTCAGGATGATAATTGGTATTGGCGGTAATACTAATATGTTTTCCAGTTGCAAATGACACAGGCTTGCATTTTTCCATCATCATCTTTTTCAATTCACTATATTTTTTACCGGTGCCGGCAAAAATATCATCTGCAACCTCAGGTGAAATATGACAGTAAACCAGTTCTTTATTATATGATGTATTAGGATTTGCTCCTGTTCCAACATATACCAATCCGGCGGCACCATGTTTTACAGCGTTGTTCAGTTTATACTGATGATAAGTATATTTCACCCATTTTGCATAATCCTCTCCACGTGTACTGTAGGGGACATCTCTGTCGATCATAACAATTTTACCCTTTACATCCATTCCTTTATAATCGTCGTAATTTAATTCAGGTGCTGTCATTCCATGTCCAACATACACTACCTCGGCATTAATAGTTCCATTGCCGGAATTTGTTCCGGGAAAATAATCATCGGGGAAATAGTATTTTTTTCTGATTTTTGCTCCGTCTTCTGTTTCAAAAAAGAGTTGCAGTTCACCTGTGTTTTTCACCTCATTATATGGCAGATCAAAATACTGAAAATAAGATCCATTATCGCCTTTCGGAGCAATCCCCCATTCCTTAAGTTTTGATGCGACATACTTAGCGGCTTCCATAAATTCAGGCGTACCTGAAAGTCGTCCTTCATACTTATCATCGCTAAGTTCAGCAACATAATTGTATAATTCCTGGCTGGTAATTGAATGAAAAACAGACATAAATTCCTGTTCTTTATCATTCTGTGCAAAAGAAAAATGTGGCAAACAAATGGTAATTGCCATTAAACAAATAAAGCTTCTAATAGATTTCATAATTATTTATTTTGGAGGTTTTATGTATTACAAATATAAGTTGAAATAAAAAATATAAAAACCTATAGAGTTTAAATTTATGCCTGTTTCAGGTTTTCTTTTGTTTCAGGTACTGCTTTATGAATAAACGCAACGATTTCACAATTATCCAATTCTGAACAATCGCCGCAAGTTTCAAAGCCTTTGTTATTAACACATTTTCTAATTTCACAAGTATATTCACAATGAGAGAATTTAACACCATCTATTCGGCAGCCAGTACAATTAATTGAGTCTGCAGTAATTTGCGGTGCATTATATTCTTTTTGCCATTTTTCAGCAGTAATTGCTCTTAATTTATCATCATTGTTATCAGTAGCAATTTTTGCATCACATAATTCGCAATTTATTCCACAACAAGCTATATTTATATTCATAATATAAAGTTTCGATTAATAATGTATTTCGTCACATTCTCCAGTTAAAAACATAAAGTTTAAATATATAAAAAAATTACTTTAGCAAATTATTTTCTCTCCTGCTCATATATATGGATTTGGTGGCAGATGAATAATTTTATATTTCGATTTTTTCAATTGCTGTAATGTATCTTCATCGGGAGTTTCCTTAAAGATAATTGAACATAAAGTATTATATGGTATTAGCCTGATTCTACACAAAAAATTTCGTTTTTATATTTACGATTAATTTTTTTCAGTAACTTTTTATTAACAGGCACCTCAGAAGTATCATCCTTAATATTCATCAGAAAATTGATCTCCTTAAAAGCTATACATGGTAAATTTATGCCCATAGCGATCTTTTCAATTTCTCTTTCAGATATTTTAAACACATAATTACCAACCGTTTCCCATGAAAAACGATTTTTCCATATTTTATTTATCAATTGTGGGTCGAATAAATCGCATACATTTTTTAGTAATAATAATAAGGGCATTTTACTTAAAACATCAACAGGTTCAATAAGTATTGTTCCTTTTTTTGAAACACGAATCATTTCATAAACACCAAGATAAGCTCTTGGAAAATGATGAAATGCTTCCCTGCATGATAGGTAATCGATACTATCTTCTTTCAGGGAAATATTTTCTACATTTTCCTTTCTGAAGTCATCAATAAAACCTTCAGATTTTGCTTCATTCAAAAATGCGCTTGAAATATCAGAAGCAGTAACTAATTGATTGTGTTCTTTTAAATATTTGGCTTCAAAACCATTGTAATCACCTATTGTGAGCCATGTATTTTTCTTTTTTAATAAGGGTTTTAATATATCAAGAGTTCTTGCATTAAGTAGATAGGCAATACTATCCTTAGTTCTTAGGGTATGCATCCTGATGTCTTTTTCCTTCATCAGATTGTCCATATACTCTTCCTGAGTATAATTTATTTTTTCTGCATTTTTTTCTGCCTTATGATTCATTAGAATTATTTCTTTATTTAATCTACTAATAAAATATTTTATGCCACGAAATGGTTTTAATATATAATAAGTTGAGCATTTGAATTTGAATAACTACCAAATTCCTTCCACTTGTAATTAGCTCCAGATAAGGCAATTCCCTGGAATCCGTAAGAAGAAAATTTCCTATCCCCGGATTCATCGAAACAAGTTCTTCCTGTACTACCATAATGGTATTTAGAGGTATTTACCAGTGTTGATTTAAAAGCCTCAGTATCTGATGGATCCAAGCAATTTTTATATGCTTCTACAATTAAAAATAATGCATCACCGCTCAGAAGGGCATATGATTCAGGAACACGTCCAAGCTGTTCAGTAAGTAAATCCTGTATAGGTTCCCATAAATCTCTTGCAGCAGGATCGGGAGAAAATACAGGACATAATAATGATTGTTGAATCGCAAAATCGGCAGCAGTACTATTTGCTACAAGGGTAGCATTATTTGCATAAGCCGAACTTCCATACCATTTTACCAGAGAGCAATTAGGTTCTGATGCTGCATCGGCAAGTATAGAAGTTCCTTCTCCAAAACTTATTAGATAAACTGCTATTCGAGAAGATGGTATTTGTCCAAGTTCCTGCGAAATAGCTGTAGAAATGTCTGAAACAATTTTAGCACTATTATAGTCTGATGAATTATAACTAACATGATCTGATATAGTTATACCCTGATCACTTATTAAATCAGTTACATCAGAAATTAAGCCATTTCCCCATATATCATCTCGTACAACAGGAATAATTACTTCTATACTATCATATAGAAATAGTTGTGAAATTGCTTCAGCCTGTGCTCTGTCGTTTGATGATAACCTGAAAAGATTATCTCCGGCAATAGCCAGGTTTGTTGCAACACTTGAAGGACTTAACAAAATAATACCGTTCTGATTAGCATAGTCAAGAATATGGGCTGCAACTGAACTAATATAAGGCCCTATCACATAACTAATTCCCTGGTCATAAAAAGATTTTAATTTTTGAAGTGCGATTGCACCATCAGCTTCTGTATCTTCAATAATAAGTTCAATTTTTAAATTGCTTTCTGAAGAATCTAAAGAATTGTTAATTTCAGGAAGAGCCATTATTAGGGCTGCACGAGCACTTTCTCCTATAGATGAAGCTTCACCAGTTAATGGCATTAGGACTCCAATTTCCATTACAAGTTCATCATCCTCATTTTCACATTTTTGACAGGAATTGGTCAATAAAATTCCGCTCATTAATAAAAACCCCAATAATAAAAATCTAATATTGGAATTATCTGGTACATGATTTTGTTTTTTCATTATTTAACTTTAAATATTTTTGGGAATATTATTATTTCAAAAATACATATAAAATTCATACCCTATTATGTTTTAAATATCCGGGACTTTGTATACTTCAATATTTGAGATAAGAGGGCATGCTTTAGAATCAAAATTAATGCGTAATTTCTGAGTGGAATAATTATTGAATTTTACAATTCTCCGGTTTCCTATTGTCGTTCCTTTTGAAATCTCAACATATTCTCCATCTATAAAAGCTTCTATAGAGAAAAACTCAATTCTTTGTCCTAATTTAATATACTCTTGAAGAAGAATTGCATTCAGAGTAATAAGCTTTTCAAAATCAATTTCAATTGAGGCCTTACGAATATCATCATCGGTGGTCCAATATGTTTCAGCATCTTCATCAATTGTTCGTGAGGCATTAAATTGTTTTGAATTTCCGCGGTAATTTGAAGCTGAGGCTTTACCACCCTCTGCATAATTCACTGAAAAAGCCTGATCGAGATAACTTTTCAGCTCCATTAATCGTTTAACATCATTCTCGTGAATTAACCCTCTTTGATCGGGGGGCAAATTAAGAAGAAAATTTCCATTCATTCCAACAGAATGATACCAATTGTCGATAAGTTGCTTAAGAGATTTAACCTGATTATCCTGACTTTTATGATAAAACCAACCCGGACGTATGGAAGTATTTACTTCAGCAGGAAGCCAGCTGTTGCCATCTTCATGTCCGCTTTGTAACTGACGGTTTACACCACCTATTCCGGGATAAAAAGAATTTTTATTTACTGTAGACCAATTAGTTTCAGCTGCGTATCCCCTTTCATTTCCTACCCATCGTATATCCGGACCTCCATCGCTGAACATACATGCCATTGGCTGAAGTTCCCTGACAATTTTTCGGGTATTTTCCCAATCGTAATATGTAGTGTTATCAATTCTTCTTGTTTCTTTTGCACCTCCATAATATCCGTCACCGCCATTGGCACCATCGAACCATACTTCAAAAATTTCACCATAATTACTAAGCAATTCTCTTAACTGATTACGATAATATTTTATATATTCGGGTGTTCCATAAGCAGCATGGTTTCTGTCCCAGGGTGACAAATACATTCCCAGTTTCAAACCATATTCATCACAAGCTTCTCTAAGATCTTTTAGAATATCACCTTTACCATTTTTCCATGGAGAATTTTTCACTGAGTGTTCAGTATATTTTGAAGGCCATAAACAAAAACCATCGTGATGTTTGGCTGTAATAATAATCCCTTCCATACCGGCCTCACTGGCAACTCTTGCCCATTGACGGCAATCGAGCTCAGTGGGGTTAAAATCAGATGGTAATTCATCGCCATAGCCCCATTCTTTATCGGTAAATGTATTAGGGCTGAAATGAATAAAGGCATAATATTTAAGCTTATGCCATGCTAATTGTCTCTCACTGGGTACGGCTCCAAATGGCTCCGGTGGAGTTGTTTTCGTGCAAGCAATTAAAATTAATGCAAGAATCAGGCAAGAATATAAGTATCTCATAGGCTTTAAATTGTTTCCACTAAAAATACATATTAAAATTAAGATTTAAGATTTTAGATAAGAGATTTAAGATTGGCGGTTGGCAGTTAGCTGTTGGCTGTTGGCTGTTGGCTGTTGCCTGTTCTCACTTCACCTTCCATTCATGGATGCCTGTTGATACTCCTTCCTGAACTTGAATCTCCAGTTTTATTGCACTGGTTTTCACCGGGTTGAAACTAACCTTTATATATTTATCTTTATCCGTGAGATATGGATCGTTGGCAGTAACTTCTTTCCAGGTATTAGATTCCTTATAAAGAATTTTCCACGATTTTGGGATACGGCATCCACCCCCTCTGGGTTCATCGTCGAACCAGTAAACTTCAACTTCTGATATTTCCTGGGTTTTTTCAAAGTCATACTGAACCCATTCAATAGTACCAAACCTGGGCCACCAGTGAAGAAACATATTTGAATGATCATTTGAATTTTTCGGATCATACTGATCACTGAGGGCCTTGGTGTTTGCGACATTATTTGAAGCACTGGCTGTACTTGTTGATGCGATAGTTTGTGCAGCTAATGGCCTTGCATATTCTTCCTGATATGGAATCCATACCATCATATCGGATTTACCCCTGTTTGCCCAGGAGAAATATGGTATTGCAATAAAATTTTGTTCTTTTTTAATAATTTTGTCATCCTCAGCTCTTGATAATCCAAATGCTTTACCAGTTAAAATCTGAACACCATCCAGAAGATCATCATTAAAGCTGCTTTCTATTACTGAGTTTTCATCTAATAATAAGTTAAGCACTTTTCCATCAATATTGTCCTTATCCTCCAAACAAAATACTATGGGCCCTTTTTGAAGGGCTAGCCTACCGAGATCATCCTTAACATTCTCATTTGCAATTACTTTTCTTACGGGCATAGGAATAATAAGCTTTACTTTATCACCCTTTTTCCAATTTCTTTTTAAAACTGCATAGCCCTTTTCTTCTCTAAAATTAACTTTTCTGCTATTAACTGATATCTCAATCTTTTCTGAATTTTTATTCATAAATGTATAAAGATCCGAAGGAACTGGTAAATTTCCTGCCCAACCGGGAATTCTTATTCTGAGATCAAATTTCATGTCATTTTCAGGATCTATTGAGATTTCAATATTACCATCCCATGGGTAATTTGTTGTTTGACTGATGTCTACTTTTCCTGAAGACATTTCTATATTTGCTGAATTCTGAATAAATAAATTGACAAATAATTTATCCTTATCAATAGCATAAACATAATTTGGAACTGAAGGTAAAAAACGGGTTATGTTTGAAGGACAGCAGGCGCATCCGAACCATTCCTGCCGGCTGTGTTGTCCTTGAGACTCCAGTGGATTTGGATAGAAAAAATGATCGCCTGTTAATGAAACACCGGAAATAAGACCATTATACAATGTTCTTTCCAATACATCAATATATTTTGAATCGCCGTGTAGCATAAATAATCTGTGGTTCCAGTAAACATTGGCAATAGCTGCACAGGTTTCACAATATGCCGACATATTCGGCAGATAATAATTATCTCCATATGCCTCACCCGATCCGGAGGCTCCTACTCCACCGGTTATATATAATTTTTTTGATGCTACATTTTCCCAAATTTTATCAATAGCAGCAATATAATCTGCATCACCCGTCAGAGCCGCAATATCAGCCATACCTGCATACATATAATTTGCTCTGACGGCATGGCCTACAGCCTCATCCTGATCCACAACTTTTTTGTGTACCTGACTATATTCAGGGCCGTCAGGGCCTCTTTTATCGAGGAAAAATTTCGCCAGTTTAATATATCTATCCTCACCTGTAACTCTGTATAATTTTGCCAATCCCATTTCTATCACCTGATGTCCGGGTACCAGTTCAAGTTTACCAGGACCAAAATCTTTATCAATCAGATCGGCACTTTTTATTGCAATATCAAGAAGTGTTCGTTTTCCGGTGGCAATATAGTGTGCAACTGCGGCTTCATACAGATGTCCCATATTATATAGCTCATGACTTAGTTCATGGGTACGAAGCCATCTTCCACCTTTACCCCATTCATGCACACTATCAGGATTAATAGTACGGCTTGTATAAAGGTAGCCATCTTCTTCCTGAGCCATACCAATAAGGTAGATCAGGGAATCCATATATTCTTCCATATCAGTATCGGGGAATGTCTGAATAGAATAACTGGCACCTTCAAGAATTTTATAAATATCGGAATCATCAAAAGGATATATTGAACAGAATGGGCCTTCGGTAATACCTCCTGCTCTTGAAAAATTTTCTATTCTTCCGGTTTCTTCTGATTTCTGAAGAGCAATAGGAATAGTAACTTTATGATTCATTAGTATTCTTGGAGCCCAGAAATTATCCGTAACTTTTACCTGTGTAAATGGCACTTGCTGTATAGGATAATCATTAGGAACTTCTTCTGTATTACTATTACATCCTCCTGAAAAAACACATATTATCAGAACAACAATAATCCAATTTAAGCTGGTAAAGTTTTTTTGATATATTTTTTTCATCTGTTTAAAATTTTTTGGTTTCTAAATGATACAAAAAATTATTTCACCGACTTTTTTATTTGCTTCAGAGTTTTCATAACATTGTTTTCTCCTCTGCCAAAATAATCATGTAGTCGTTCATACTCTCTATATAGCTTGTTATATATTTTCACATTTTCAGAAATAGGTATGTAATACTTATCTTTGATACAGGCCATTTTTTCTGCGGCGTCAACAATGTTTTCATAACCACCCCTGCCAGCTCCAGCAGCTACTGCTGCAAACATAGCAGAACCCAATGCAGGTGCCTGAGGTGATCCGGAAATTCTAATTTCCATATTAGTAACATCAGCATAAATTTGCATCATCAGTTCATTTTTTTCAGCAATACCTCCTGCTGCATATAGCTCATTTACAGGCACTCCATTCTTAATAAAGGTATCTATTATCATTTTTGTGCCAAATGCAGTAGCTTCTATTAAAGTTCTGTAAATTTCTTCCGGTTTTGTTGATAAGGATGCACCAATCATCAAACCAGTCAAATCAACATCAACAAGAACCGACCTGTTTCCATTCCACCAGTCGAGAGCAAGTAAACCACTCTCTCCAGCCTTAATATTTGAAGCTTTTTTACTTAATAGTTCATGTATTCCAATTTTCTGAATATTAGCTTCCTTAATATACTCTTCAGGAATACAATTATTAACAAACCAGTTGAAATGATCACCCACACACGACTGCCCTGCTTCATATCCCATATATCCGGGAATTATTCCATCTTCAACCACACCACACATACCGGGTGATATTTTTTCATTTTCCCCAAGTACCATATGGCAGGTAGAAGTACCCATAATCATGAGTAGTTTTCCTGGTTCAGTAATACCAACTGCCGGTACAGATACGTGAGCATCAACATTGGCAACAGCAACAGCAGTTCCTTTCTGTAAACCGGTTAATGCAGCCGCTATCCCGGTTATTTCACCGGCTTTATCACCAATTGAGAAAATATTCTCAGACAACTTTTCTTCAACAAGATTTTTCATCCCTGGATTAAGTGCAGCAAAAAAATTCTCAGAAGGGTATCCTTTTTGTTTATGCCACATTCCCTTATAACCAGCTGTGCATGAATTCCTTCTTTCTTTTCCTGTTAGTTGCATTATACACCAGTCGGCAGCTTCAATAAAGCGATCAGCTTCCTCATATATTTCACGGGCTTCATTAAATATCTGCCATATCTTTGGAATTAGCCATTCAGAAGATATTTTACCACCATATCTTTTAAGAAATTCTTCACCTCTTTGTTCAGCTATCTCATTAAGTTTATTTGCTTCATCCTGAGCAGCATGATGTTTCCATAATTTAACATAAGCGTGAGGCTCAGTTTTATATATATCCTGAAAACATAATGGTGTGCCATTTTTATCTATGGGAAGCATAGTACATGCAGTAAAATCAATTCCCACACCAATGATCTGTTCGGTGTTTATGCCAGCTTCCCTGATTACAGCCGGGATAGTAATTTCGAATACTTCAAGGTAATCCTGAGGATGCTGAAGGGCCCAATCGGGTTCAAGTTTTGTTTTACCGTCAGGTAGGTATTCATCTATTACACCATGAGTATATTCTTTTATTGAAGTGGCAATTTCCTCACCATTTTTCACATCAACCAGAACTGCTCTTCCTGATAATGTTCCAAAATCGACACCAATAGTATATTTATTATTCATTTAATACGCTGATTTTATGGCTTGTACTACTAAAACATTCCTAATTTATTGAAAGTACTACAACAGATTTTGCAGGCAAAATTACCATAAGTTTATTATCCAGAATTTTTGCATCCGCAAAGGCAACAGGCTTCACTTTTTCAATCATGTCAAAATCATTATAATCATTAATCTTTTCTGCAGTTAAAACCTCCCCTGAAACTTGTGAAATTTTTTCTCCTATGATATCGCATGAAATTTCAATTGGTTTTTGGTGATTCAGGTTGACAAGTGAAATATGTATTACTCCATTTTTATCTATAGAGGCAGAAGCACTAACCGATTTTATTCTTTTATCTTTATACATGTAATCTTCACATTCCAAATCGATGGGAAGAAGTTTTGTTTCATGAAATACTTTATACATTTTAAATACGTAATAACTAGGAGTAAGAACAATTTTTTCATCCTTTGTCAGTATCATTGACTGTAAAACATTGACTGTCTGCGCAATATTTGCTAATGTAACTCTGTCAGCATGATTGTTGAAAATATTCAGTGTAATTGCAGCGGTAATGGCGTCTCTTAAAGAATTCTGCTGGTAAAGAAATCCCTGCACAGTTCCAGGTTCAACATCAAACCAGTTACCCCACTCATCAACCATAAGTCCGATTTTTTTATCAGGATCATATTTGTCCATTATAGAAGAATGTCTGGTAATTAACTCATCTATTTTCAAAGAATTCTTAAGAGTTCCGTACCAGCGATTCGTATCAAAATCAGTTGCAGATCCTTTATTACCCCAGTTTTCAAAAACAGTATAATAGTGTAATGCCAGGCCCTGCATCATATTTCTATTAACCTGCTTGTTCATTAAGGTTTCTGTCCATTTATAATTATCATCATATGGCCCGCATGCTACTTTAAGCATACGATTCCCTGAATAATCCCGGCAAAATGTTGAATACTGCCGCATCAGGTCAGCATAAAAATCAGCGGTCATATTACCTCCACAACCCCAGCTTTCATTTCCTATTGCCCAGAATTTAACTCGCCAGGGTTTTTCCCTTCCATTCATTTTTCTAAGGTTTGTCATCGGACTGATGGCATCTGATGTAAGATATTCAACCCATTCAGCCATTTCCTGAACAGTGCCACTACCTACATTTCCACATATATATGCCTCGCAATCTAACTGTTCACAAAGGTCCATAAACTCGTGAGTACCAAAACTATTATCTTCAGTAACTCCACCCCAATGAACATTTACAATTGAGGGTCGGTCTTTTCTAGGACCAATACCATCCTTCCAGTGGTAAGTATCAGCAAAACAGCCACCCGGCCATCTAAGATTTGGGATTTCAATATCTTTAAGTGCCTTAACAACATCATTCCTGATCCCTCTTGTATTTGGAATATCAGAATTCTCGCCTACCCAGAAACCACCATAAATACATCTACCAAGGTGTTCTGCAAAATGGCCATAAATGTGTTTATCGATCTTATACTTTCCCTGATCTGCATTGACAATAAGGGAATTAAGAGTTTTCTCCTGTGGAAAAATATTTATGCAAATAATTCCACT
>JBHOTF010000029.1:0-31614 GCA_042584005.1 Bacteroidota bacterium | reverse complement strand
CGGCATCCCATTTACCATTATTATTTTCATCAAAAATATACCTGAATAAATACCCGGCAGGTTCAAGTTTGGCTATAGTTAGTTCGCCATCTTCAAAAACATTAATTGTCTTAACAATATTTTTTTTATTCTTTAAAACCTCAATAATCCCCGGAGAGTTTACACCACTGATATTTAAAACCACAGAACCGTAATGATCTAATGACTGAGTAGTAAAACTTATCGAGATACTATCATTAGTTTTACCATAAAGATCATTAAAGGTGCCGGGGGCAACCATAATTTTGTATTTTTTCTCAGGTTCAGCAGTAAACGGCAAAACAAATGATCTGATAAATTCGGGTTTTGAATCATTAAACCATAAATGATCATTAAAATCTACTAATTTCCTCGTTTCCAAACTGTCTGATATTTCAAAAAAATCGAAACCTGAACTATCAATATTAATAACCGGGTATGGAAACATAAGCTTAATTTTTTTCCATGGTTCAAGTTTTCCGGTTCTACTAATATTCGAAGAATAATTAAGCTTATTTATTTCCGAATCAGTTTGTTTATTATTAATTATTTCCCGAAAATTAAGAATTACAGTATCTTTTTGTATTATTTTTTGTCCGGTTTTATCAGGCTTCATAAAGCTTAATTCAAACTTCAAAGAATCAATATTACTTATTATGCTATCTCTTATCCAGCAGGTAATACTATCATTGGCAATATTACTCTCATAATAAAACCAATTATCCGGCTCATTTTGCTCAAGCAACCTGAATTCTAATGTTTCGTCAAGATTTTTATTAAAAATAAACACACATTTTTCTCTCTCCGGCCTGTCAGAATCGGTTAAATATTGATCATTTGTTTCTTCTTTAAACATATTCAACTTCAGGCTATCCGGGAATAGGATGGGTGAAAGTATTATAAGAGAATCAAGAAAAGCAATGCTTTCATTTACTTTATCATCATAAAGAAAATTATTATTAGCTTCTTTCAAAGCAAATAATTTGTATGAACCCTCATGAATATTATTTATTGAGAAATTTCCATCTTTACCTGTTTTAGAAATATATACAGGAATTTCTTTATATGGGATAGAATCATAAAATTCTTTATATAACATAACAAAGGCATTTTCAACAGCAGTGCCTTCGAAAGCATCTTCAACATTCCCTTTAACCACAAGCGAATCTATTATTTCACCGGTAGAAAAAACATAAAGAAAATTATTCAGCACATTTCCTTCATTAAGATCAACAATAGCGTTACCAAAATTCAGAGTATATGTGGTATTTTCCAGAAGTTCATTATTCATATCAATATAAAGATCTTTGCCATGAGCTTTAATCTCCGGATCTTCTTCTAATGGAGGTGAAATTATGAGCTGGTTTTTAATGTCTTTCAATTGAAAATATTCATCAAACCTGATGTGTATTTTTGTGTCACTAATATTTCTTGAAAAATTTTCCGGTTTGCATAAAACTACTTCTGGTGGATTTTCATCTTTCGGGCCACCTAATATAGTCCCTTTATTAGCACATGATAAAATTAACTGGTTTAATAATACCGCAAGAATAAGGTATGGGATTTTTTTTTTCAAATATTTATATTCTTATTTTATGCTGAAAGAACTTGTTCCTATTTCATTACCTTCTGAAAACAAATCAACATAATATGTCCCCGGAATCAACTCACCTTCATCCACATCATAAAAAATACATATTTCCAGTTCTGTTCCTTCATATTCAACCTCGCGACTTGCTGAGAATGCAATATCTTCATTACTAAATTTGAACAAATTGTTTGCTGATTTCACCAATACTAATTCGTCGGGCCGAGCAATTCGAACAAACACTTCTTTTGGGCCTCTTTCTGCAATTGCATTTTCCAGTAAGGTAAAGCACACTTTAAATTTCTCAACTTTTTTCAATTTTGTAGTTGGTTTACTTGATTTTGTGATTGCTATTATCTCAATACTTCTTGTTTTTATAACTGAAGCCTGTTCAACTTGTTTTTGAAGGCCTTCATTTTTTTCTGCCAGCTGGTCGCTTTCTTTTTGTTTTTGTGATATTTGCTCTTTAACTCTGAAATTTTCTTCCTTCAGATCAGTATTCATTTGCTGAAGAGAATCGATTTGAACAATATAACTTCGCATTACCTTTCGTAATGTCACCAATTCCTTTTCATAAACCCTGATTTTCATAGCACTGGAGGCCTGTATCTTCAAAAATTGTTGAATTCTTGCCTGTGTAGATTTCACTTTTATATTCAAGCTATCATTATCAACATTCAGAGAATCAAGTTTCACATACATATCTTCCAGCTCTGATGTTAGCCTGTCGCTTTGATAATTTAATGCTTCTACCTGAGCTTCATTATCTTTCTTTTGCTCATTAAATTTCCATCCAAGATACCCAAGAGCTATTATTAATATTGCAAATCCGCCTATAATAAAATATCTGGTATTCGATTTTTTTTCAGCCATTTTTTCGATCTTTAAAGATTCATTAATGAAATTATTATTCAATAAACAAAAATAGCAGGATTTGCAGTAATATCCTAAAGATTACTATGATTTCAGAAAGTATGAATTTTTCTGGTGTTTCTTTACAACTTAAAAAGTTGAAAAATTAATTTTCATTTTTTCTAAAAAACCTTTTTTGGAAGAACAATATCATAAAAACTCCTGTAGTGATACATGAATCGGCAATATTAAAAACCGGGCGGAAAAAAATGAACGGTTTTGACCCTACAAAAGGAAACCAGTCTGGGAAATTCCCGTTTATTACAGGAAAATATAACATATCCACAACTTCTCCATAAAGGAACTTAGAATATCCTCCTCCTTCAGGAAATATAGTTGCTACCTGTGCATATGAACTTTCACTAAAAATAATACCATAAAAAGCTGAGTCAATAATATTTCCAATAGCACCAGCCAGAATAAATGAAATGCTAATGATATAACCTTTATGGGCTTTTGTCTTTTGCAGATGAACCAGATACCATATCAAACCTCCTATAGCAACTATTCGGAATATACTAAGAATTAATTTGCCCCAATTTCCGGCAAATTCCATTCCGAAAGCCATTCCGTTGTTTTCAGTAAAATGAAGAATAAACCAATCGCCAAATATATGAATCTCTTCCCCGAGACTCATTGAGGTTTTAATCCAAATTTTAAAAACCTGATCGCATATTAATGCAATAATTACTATAAATAAAGGAAGATTTTTTCGAGACATTAATACTTTTTATTACTTCTGCATGTTTTTTGCAATTATACTTAATGTCGCGTGTGGTACGGCACGTAGTCTTTCTCTGGAAATAAGTTTACCTGTTTGCCGACATATTCCATAGGTTTTATTCTCAATTCTGATAAGTGCTGCCTGTAAGTGTTCAATAAATCTTGCCTGACGTAAAGCAAGCTTACCGGTTTCTTCTTTTGATAACACAGCAGCGCCTTCTTCAAGGACTTTAAAAGTTGGAGAAGTATCTTGAGTATCATTGCCGTCGCGATTTGATAAAGTATTTTTTAACAAATCAAAATCCTTTTTAGCTTTGTCTAGTTTAGCAAGAATCAGTTCTTTAAATTCTGCTAACTCTTCGTCTGAATATCTTGTTTTTTCTGCCATGACAATACTATTTTTCTTAAATTTAATAAATGCATTGGGTATTTCAAACTTACTGCAAAATATTTCTTACAAATTCTTACAAATTCTTATAAAGGTATTTATTTCTGAATCTATTTCAATAGCTTTTGAATTTTTCTTATCCAGCTTTTCCACAAGCATTATTGTGTTCGCAAGAGTCTGAACTGCAATGTATTCCATATTGTTATTAATGGCATTATTAATTGCATTATGCTGCAGTATTTCTATATTTATTTTATCAGTGACTTCAAATCCACTATCTTTTCTCATATTTTGAATACGATTTATAAATTCCCGTGCAAGGCCCTCTTCTCTTAATTGTTCAGTTACCTTAATATCAAGAGCAATTGTAAGCATGCCATCGTTAGCTACCAACCAACCTGGAATATCTTCAGAAATAATTTCAACTTCTTCAATAAGAATATTAATTTTTTGGGATTCTATTTCAATCAGATAATTACCATTAGTTTCTATTTCTGAAATTTCATCCTGACTGAATTGTGATATTGAAGAAGCTATTTGCTTCATCAGTTTTCCATATTTTTTACCAAGTATTTTAAAATTAGGCTTGATTTTTTTTACAAACAATCCCTTTGTATCATTCAGAAATTCAATTTCTTTAACATTAACTTCAGAAAGAATAATATTTTTTACAGCTAAAATTTTATTCATAAACTCTTTGCTGTATTCCGGTAAGGTTATTTTACTTAAGGGCTGTCGTACTTTAATACTCACCTTTCTTCTTAATCCCAGTACCATTGATGATATTTTCTGAGCAATAGCCATTTTCTCTTCAAGGGTTTTATCAATCAGCTTTACTTTACAGACAGGAAAACTTCCAAGATGAATAGATTCAAGCTCCTTTTTCCCGGTAACATTTGTAAGGTCCTGATAAATTTTTTCCATAAAAAATGGAGAAATAGGAGAAGCAAGCTTTGCTATAGTTTCTAAACAAGTATATAATGTTTGGTAAGCAGATAATTTGTCTTTTCCGTAATCACCACCCCAGAATCTTCTTCTGCTTAACCTGACGTACCAGTTCGACAAGTTCTCTGTAACAAAATTTTGTATAGCCCGCCCGGCTTTTGTTGGAAAATAATTTTTAAGAAGATCATCAACCTCCTTAATCAGAGAATTTAACAGCGATAATATCCACCTGTCAATTTCAGGTCTTTCCTCTAATGGCAACTCTTCTTCTTTATAAGTAAAGCCATCAACATTTGCATAAAGAGCAAAGAAATTATAAGTATTATATAAGGTGCCGAAAAATTTTCTTCTGACCTCATCAACACCTTCAATATCAAATTTAAGATTATCCCATGGTTGTGCATTTGTCATCAAATACCATCTTACAGTATCTGAGCCATATTTTTCTAATGTCTCAAAAGGATCAACTGTATTTCCAAGTCTTTTCGACATTTTTGCACCATCCTTATCCAGCATCAGGCCGGTAGAGATAATGTTTTTATAGGAAACCGAGTCAAATAGCATAACTGAGATGGCATGGAGAGTAAAAAACCATCCACGTGTTTGATCAACTCCTTCAGCAATAAATTCTGAGGGGAAATATTTATCCAGATTTTTATTTTCAAATGGATAATGATACTGAGCAAATGGCATTGCACCAGAATCAAACCATACATCTATAAGGTCTTTTTCACGGAACATTTTTTGCCCGTTTTCTGAACATAAAATATAATTATCAACACTTGGCCTGTGAAGATCGAATTTTTCATAATTCTCTTTTGAAAAATTATCCTCCTCAAAATCTTTTAATGGGTTTTCTTTCATAAACCCGGCATTAACAGATTTTTCAATTTCTGATTTTAATCTGGCAACAGAATCTATACATAAAACCTGATTTTTATCTTCTGTCATCCAAATTGGAAGAGGTGTACCCCAATATCTTGATCGTGATAAATTCCAGTCGAGAAGATTTTCCAGCCATTTTCCAAATCTTCCGGTTCCGGTAGCAGGTGGTTGCCAGTTAATTGTATTGTTTAGTTCTATCATTCTATCCCTGCATTCGGTGGTTTTAATAAACCATGAATCAAGAGGATAATATAAAATGGGTTTATCTGTTCTCCAGCAGTGAGGATATGAGTGTTCTTGTTTTTCAATCCTGAAGGCTTTATTTTCTTTTTTCAGTTTTACAGCAATATCAATATCAACTGTTGGTTGGTTTTCTCCTATAGAATCATCATATTCGTTTTTAACGTATCTGCCACTAAACTCTCCTGTTCCTTCTACAAACTTGCCCTGCTTATTCACCAGTGTAAGTGACCCAATACCAAATTTTTTACAGATATTAAAATCGTCAGCACCAAAACTTGGTGCAATATGTACTATTCCGGTTCCATCTTCAGTGGTCACAAAATCTCCTATAAGCACCTTAAAAGCCTCACCTTCTTCAGGCTGAATATATGGCAATAGCTGCTCATAATTAATGTTTTCAAATTTTTTACCGGAATATTCTTCTATAATTTCAAATGGAATATTTTTATCACCAGTTTTATAATCTTCAATATTGAGATCATTATTTTTCTCAGGGAAATATGATGCTAAACGTTCTTTTGCCAGAATTACATTAATAGCTTCCCCGGTATAAATATTAAATGTTTTAAGTTTAACATATTTTATCCCACCGCCCACTGCCAAAGCTGTATTCGACAAAAGAGTCCATGGAGTGGTTGTCCAGGCAAGAAAAAACAAATCTCCGTGAACATTTTCAAAAAGAAATTCAGAATTCTTATCCTTTTTAATCCTGAATTGGGCAACTACTGTTGTATCTTTTACATCCCGATAACAACCCGGAAGATTAAGTTCGTGTGTACTTAAACCCGTTCCGGCTGCCGGTGAATACGGTTGTATAGAATAGCCTTTATATAATAATCCTTTTTCATACAATTTGCCAAGAAGGTGCCATAATGTTTCAATATATTTATTATCATATGTAACATATGGGTCATCCATATTTACCCAATAACCAAGGTTTTTGGTTAGCTCCACCCAGGCATCGGTATATCTCATAACCTCTTTCCTGCATGTTGTATTATATTCTTCTACTGATATATTTACTCCAATATCTTCTTTTGTTATACCAAGACTTTTTTCAACACTTAGTTCAACAGGCAATCCATGTGTATCCCATCCGGCCTTTCTTTCTACCAGAAATCCCTTTAATGTTTTATATCTGCAAAAAACATCTTTAATAGTACGAGCCATAACATGGTGAATACCAGGCATTCCATTCGCTGAAGGAGGCCCTTCATAAAAAATAAAAGCGGGTTTTCCTTTTCTGGTAGATATGCTTCTCTCAAAAGTCTTATTTTTATCCCAGAATTCAAGAATCTCTTTATTTATTTCAGGAAGCTTAAGTTCCTTGTACTCATTAAATTTGTTGCTCATTTATTATAAACTTAAAATCACTTATTAAAAGGCTACAAATATAGAAAAAAATTCAGAGTTCAGAATTCAAAGTTCAGAGTTCAAAGTTCAGAGTTCAGAGTTCAGAGTTCAGAGTTCAGAGTTCAAAGTTCCGGGCTTATGAGCTTATGAACTTATGAGCTTATGAGCTTATGAACTTATGAACTTATGAGCTATAAATTTTTACCTTTGTAAAAATTTATCCATGATAAATATTCCTTCAAATATAAAAAACATAATATTCGATCTTGGTGGAGTAATATTGGATATTGATATTAATAGCACCTATGAAGCATTTCTCAAAATGGGGCTAAAAAAAATAAGAAATAATGAAATGGACAATGATTTCAAATCATTTATTTTTGCTTTTGAAGAAGGAAGGATAAAAAAGGAAGAATTCCTTTCAAAAATGTCTGTTTTTATTAATAATAATACTAATTCAGAAGATATTTATAAGGCCTGGAACATGATGTTATTACAATTTCCGAATAAAAAAATTGAATTTCTCAAACAAATCAAACCACTTTACAGAACATTTCTCCTGAGCAACACAAATATTATTCATGCTGAATATTATAATAATATGCTTAAAAATAAGCATGATATTAATAATCTGACTGATCTTTTTGAGAAGGTATATTATTCACATGAAATCGGAATTAGAAAACCCGATCCTAAGGCCTTTAATATTGTAATGGATGAAAATAATCTTAAACCAAAAGAAACTCTTTTTGTTGACGACATGAAAGAAAATATTATTGCCGCTGAAAATTTAGGTATTAAAGGTTTATTGTATATTAATTAATATTCTCATTAACTATTAGGCCATTAAGGGATTTTTTCATTAAAATTGTCATATAAAGGAACTTTGCAAACAAAACAATTCAATTATGTCCTTTTTAATCCCTTTTATGTTCCCTTCACACTCTTCTTCACCTATATATAATAGCATTAGAACTACATTTGAACTAATTAATTTAATTTTTCAAATAATAAAAAAAAAATTATAAATTTGTCGCTCACCATTAATTAAAAAACGATGAAAAAATTTAATATTATATTCACCCGATTTTTTATTATAATAAGTATATTTTCCTTGTTTATTATTCATTCTTGTAAACCTGAAGAAAGTGATAATACAGCACCAAGCGCATCATTCTCAATTGATCCGATTAGTGGCGTTGGGAATACAGAAACCAATTTTGTATTTGACGCAAGCGAATGTGTTGATTATCAGGACGATGCTGAATTCCTGGAAGTAAGGTGGGACTGGGAAGATGACGGAACCTGGGATACAGATTTTTCTACAAAAAAAGATATTACTCATAAATTTTCTGATCCTGGAGAATATACTATAAGAATGGAGGTAAAAGACACTGAAAATAAATCAAGCTCCACAACAAAATCTATAACTGTTTATTTTGGCAATACTCCACCTACTGCTCTATTTACTGTCAATCCTGAAATCGGATTTATTGATACCACTTTTACTTTTGATGCTTCTGAAAGCTATGATATTGAAGATCCTTCTGATTCATTATTAATAAGATGGGACTGGAATGGTGATGCATCATTTGACACTCAATACAGTTATGAAAAGATAGCATATCATAAATTTGAAAATATTGATGAATATAATGTGAGGCTTGAAGTAAAAGACACTAAAGGACTTATAGACCAGTTATCATTTACCGTTGAAGTGACCGGCTATAATAATTCTCCATTAGAACCTTCAAATCCTTTTCCTGCTGATGCAGCCATTAATAATTCAACCAAAACAATAATCACATGGGAAGCAATTGATCCCGAAGGAGATCCTCTTAGCTATGATGTATATTTCGGAACTCAGAATAATCCGCCATTACAGATAAGCAATTTAGAGGAAACATTTTATGATACAGGCTTTCTTGATTACGGCACCCAATATTACTGGAAAATAGTTGTTAAAGACAATCATGGCCAGAGTGTTGAGGGACCTGTTTGGACATTTGCAACCGAAGAAGTTGAAAACGAGATATTTACTTTTACCGATCAAAGGGATGGTAAAACATATAAAGCTGTAATTATTGGAGGCCTTCGTTGGATGGCAGAAAATCTTAATGTAGGAACCATGATTAATTCATCCAGCGGAGGAGACTTAAATGATGGTACATCTACAAATAATGGTAATATAGAAAAGTATTGTTATAATAATGATCCGAAAAACTGTGAAATTTACGGTGGCCTCTATCAATGGAACGAAACAATGGTTTACCAAACTGATACTATAACACAAGGTATTTGTCCTGAAGGATGGCGTATTCCTACCTCTGCTGAATGGGAAGAACTTACTGATAATTATATTCCGGAATCAGCCGGAAGAGATTTAAGATATGGCTCTTCATCCGGTTTCCAGGCAAAATATAGTGGTAAGCTTTGGTTTTCTCAAAGAGAATACCAAGGTATTAATAGTGAAACACATTTTTGGAGTTCAACAGAAGATGAACGGACAATTAATAACCAGGGATATATTACCCATGCATTTGAAAAAAGTTTATACGGAGGACTTACAGATATGCATTTTGATGTACATAGTAAAACATATGGTTTATCAATACGATGCGTAGCAAGAGATGGGGATTAGGAAGTTTTTTCCTTCCAATCTCCCTTTTCTTTTATCAGATTAATTAATTCTTCAACTGCACGATCTTCAGGAATATTTTTCTTTATAATATTTTTACTCTTATATAAATTTATTTTACCTGCTGAAGCCCCGACATAACCATAATCAGCATCCGCCATCTCACCCGGCCCGTTAACTATACATCCCATTATTGCTATTTTAAGTCCTTTAAGATGGGCTGTATGTTGTTTTATTTTTTCAGTAGTTTCTAAAAGCCTGAATAAAGTCCGGCCACATCCAGGGCAGGAAATATAATCAGGCTGAGTGAGCCTTACCCGACATGCCTGAAGGATATCGAAAGAAACAGAATTTATAAATTCCTGAGAAGAATTTTTATTTTCAATCCATAAACCATCTCCCAATCCGTCAATAAAAAGAATCCCGGCATCAACAGCAGCTTTTAACATAAAAGATTCTTCATCAGAAATATCATATGATAAATGTATAATAACAGGATTTTTACAATTATACTCTTTTAGAAGACTAAAAAATCTTCTTCTTTCACCAGGAGGATATTCACTATTTGTCTCAAGAATAATCACCAATGTTGTATCATTTGAGATCAACTCAATATTCTTTTTTATAAGCTCTTCATTATCACCAATATCTGAAACTGACACTCTCACAAAATTCATCTGACTGGAAAAATTACCTGCCTTAACATATTCCTTAAGAGTATACACTGGAAATTTCTTCGAATATTCATTAATTAAAGCTTTTTTTATACCTTCCTCATTATCGCTAAATTGATAATCTGACCCGCTTTTATCCTTCCCAAAAGCTCCAACCACAACCGGGGGTTTACTTTTTCCAATATTAAGGACCTGAAAAGATTCTCTGCGTTTATAATCAAAAGGGTAAGGGAAAAACTTAGAGTGTGAGTTTTCAAAATTACTATTCAAATTATCATAATCGGAAAATTGCTTTACAAGTTTTTTAGCTACAGGAATTTCCTGAACCGGATTTTCTGTAAGAGACACTCTAATAGTATCGCCAATACCATCAGACATTAAACTTCCTATACCAATAGCCGATTTTATCCGCCCGATATTTCCATAACCGGTTTCAGTAACTCCAAGATGAAGAGGAAAATCCATATTCTCTTCTTGCATTTTAACTATCAACAACCTATAGGCATAAATCATTATTAGAGGGTTGCTGGCTTTTAAAGAAACTATTACATCATAAAACTTTTCCTTAATACAGATTCTCAAAAACTCCATTGCCGATTCTGCCATTCCCTCAGGACTATCTCCATAACTGTTCATTATTCTTTCTGATAATGAACCATGATTAGTTCCAATTCTGATAGCTGTTTTATGTTTCCTGCAAATGTTTAGAAATGGTTTTACTTCTTCCTCAATATTTTTACCTTTTTTCTCAGCATAATTTCCCGGATTTATTCTTACCTTATCAATTATGGTAGCTGCATATTCAGCAACCTTGCGACTAAAATGGACATCTGCAATTAATGGAACAAAAACATTTCTATCAGTTAATTCTTGCTTAATTTTAATTAGCGATTTTACTTCTTTTAAACCCTGGGTAGTAATTCTTATTAATTCTGCCCCTTCATTATATACTTCCAAACATTGCTTAACAGTAGCCTCAACATCATTGGTGTCAGTATTTGTCATTGTTTGCACTCTGACAGGATTATTCCCACCTATTTCTATATTACCAACATTAACAACTCTTGTTTTTCTCCTGATATATCTAAGCGGGCTTTCAGTATATTTTGATTTTTTTATCAAAGTTTATTTCTATTAATGATATGCAATTTAAATAAAAGCGAGGAGAAATATATCAATTAATACCAGAATTAACTATTTTTGCCGATAGCTAAAATAAATTATAAATGTCGATTGTAGTAAAAAATATCACCAAAAAATATGGAGAGCAAAAAGCTCTTGATAATGTTTCATTTGAAGTAAAAACAGGCGAAATTGTTGGTTTTATAGGGCCAAATGGTGCTGGAAAATCCACAATGATGAAAATCATAACAGGTTTTCTTCCACAAACTTCCGGCGAAGTTCTGGTAAACGGCTTGGATAACCTGGAGCATTCACTTACTATAAGAAAGGATATTGGTTATTTACCAGAAAACAATCCTTTATATCATGAAATGTATGTAAAAGAATACCTTAGTTCAGTTGCAGGTATTTACAAGCTGGGTAAAAATACAAATGATAGAATTGAAGAAATTATCAAACTTACAGGTCTTGATGTTGAACAAAAGAAAAAGATTGGTGCATTGTCGAAAGGATACAGGCAGAGAGTAGGACTTGCCCAGGCACTGATTCATGATCCTGGTGTTTTAATACTTGACGAGCCAACATCCGGACTTGATCCCAACCAGATAATTGAGATCAGAAATTTTATTGCTGAATTTGGAAAGGAAAAAACCATAATACTTTCAACACATATCATGCAGGAAGTTGAAGCAATTTGCGATAAAGTAATAATTATTAATGCCGGTGAAATTGTTGCCGACGAATCTGCTGCCAAACTTCAATCTGCCGGGAAAGGTCAGTATCAAACTGTTCAGCTTGAGTTAGATAAAAATATTAAATCAAAAGAGCTTGAAGAAATAAAATCAGTTATCAAGGTTATTAAAATAGAAGATAATCATTACCTGGTAAAAGGTGAAATGAATAAGGATGTACGTTCAGATATTTTCAAATATGCGGTTAAAAATAACTTAACTGTACTTTCTATGCAAAAGAAAGAAAAGAGCCTTGAAGAAGTATTTCAGGAACTAACTAAAAAATAAGTCGCAATTTATAGTAATTATACTCCGGGAAATTCAACATTATTTAGATTTCCAGTATCATAACCAACTCTGAATTCTCCTCTAATTCTGAATCTTGTCAGATCAGATAAAACTGAGCGTATTTGACTTTCTGTTGCTGGTGTCCCATTAATTACATTAATTGTCCATCCTGCCGATTCACTAATAACAACTTCATAATCTGTCCAGTCTAATCCTGGATTGTTTGGAGTGTCAAAAGCAATTATCAGATTATTCCCCTCGAGAATAACATCTTCGGCATCAAATTGACTGTCGATCAGGTCAACTTTTAAGCTAAATTTAATTTTTCCGTCATAGGCAGCTTCCATATCTCCAAGGTATTTAGCAGGAGCCTCAAAGTACCAAACACCACCTGTTGCATTATCATTCGCATAAATAAATCCCAACTCACTGTTATATTGCGGTTCAACTGATGATCCCTGAGCATCTCCTGAAATAGTCCAACCGTCATCACCATCATCAAATGAACTGACAATTTCATCATCAGCTGAGTATGAACTAAGGTATCCATCTGAAGACTCTTCACAAGATGAGATAAGAAAACTGTAGCATATGAATAAAAATATAGCTAACAAATAAGGTTTAGATTTCATAAAATAAATTTTAAGTTATTAATTCAATGAATAATTATAATTCTTCAGGAAACTAAAAATCTGAATAAATATCATTTCAAATATAATAATTATTAGATGATTTATAATTAGCTTGATTGTCCTGAATTACTGAGCTCAAAATCAGCATTTCTAACTCCAAAATCAGTAATCCACCTATATCAATAGCTATTAATGCATCTTATCTTTGAAATACTTATTTCCCCATAGTTTTTTGGCACGAAATATATTAAGGATAATACAGATTATTTTATTAAACTAAAAAATATGCTATGAAAAAATTAACTCTTTCAGCTCTTATGATTGGACTATTGTTAATCCCTGGCTTACATCTAAAAGCTCAGGATAATGCAGCGAATCATTCTCTTACGCTTGGACTACCTGAAGTTGCCTTGTTATCAACTCAAAGTTCATCAATAAATTTAACCTTAAGTGCAAATACAACTGCAGGTGAGCCTATTGTTGCTACAATATCAGATTCAAGTGCATATATTCAGTTCTCTTCAGTAATATCAACAGGTTCTACAAGAACCCTGTCGGCCAAATATACTGGCACAATGCCCGGGGGAACTTATTTGGCTGCAAGAGTACAAGCACCGAATGCTAATTCAGCTGGTGATTATGGCACTCTGGTTGCTTCAGATGTTACTATAGGACTAACTGATAATACCATAGTTTCTGATATAGGAAGCTGTTATTCCGGGACCGCAGCAAATGACGGTTATCGACTGAAATATACATGGGGGCTTAATAATCCAGAATCAAATTATGCCGATATTAGGGCATCAGCAGCAGCAGCTCTTACAGTTGTATTGACTATTACTGCTGCCAATTAGGTCTTTAGGTAACACTCCTACTTTATTCATTAGTCTATTATCTATTGAACGAATTTGGTCGATCATAATTTTAGGAGTTTATGCCACAATAGTATATCATTAAAGAATATACTACAGGAAATTTTCGTGTTTTTTGCATACTGCATAAGATTGTACATCTGTATTACTGTTGCTACTATTATCTCTTTTCAAATGGAGATGCACACTTTAGAAACTTTTCGCTGCTTGAAACCTCTATGGGTGATTATCGATTAAGTCCTACATATGATCTATTGAATAGTCGTATCCATTTAGAAGATAAGGTAATAGTTGTCATCAATTTTGCTTCAGTTTGAACATTACACAAGCTGTTTTGGCTCTTCAGAATGTGTTCAAGTTGTTATTAATCATATCTTTCAAATCATTTCTTACTTCGGCTCGTTCTGCATATTTATTCCATGATTTCACTATAGAATTAATATCTTCAATAATTTTCTCACCTTTTTTGATATTATTATCCTTGGCTATAGTCAACAAATCCTCCTTTGTTATTCCAATTCTTTTTCCGTTAATACTTAAGGTTTGTTTACTTACCCAATGATTGGTTGGGTCGAAAGAAAAGCATAAGTCGTAAGCTGGAGCTAATCTCCATTGCTCATCTTTTTTCAAAATGAAAGAATAATTCTTTGTATGGTCATCGTAGTTAATAGCTAATACATTAAATACCATTATTCGAAACATTTGCTCAGCTTCAGGATAAGTCAATCGTAGTAACCGCATGGTCTGAAACACTTGTTCATAACTGTATCCATACATGTCATTAAAATCATAATGTTGCAAACCACATAGAGATTGGATATGATGCTTGAAATTACCTTCTCTGTCAAAACGTTTAGTCATAAAATGTGCTCTTCCATTTTCCTCTAGTACTTGACATTCACACATTTTTATTTCACAGTCAGTTGCCATCAAGTAATATGCAAATTCTACTCTCCCCCAGCCAAAACTCTCACCAAACTGTTCTCCACTTACACCATCTAATTTGAGCAACCAATGTTCGAATCCTTTGGGCACATATCCCTGTCCGGATCTTACTTCTCCAGTTTTTGTATTATATGCAATGATGGCCTTAGGACGTGCTCCGCCAGCTGAGGTTCCTATTTTTAATATTTCCATCATTGCCTTCTCATCATCTTTATTTAAGTCGCTTAAAAAAGCTTCTCGTTGATTGAGCATTTTTTTTGCAACTTCAACCAAACTATCCAGCTCTAATGAGAAGCTTTTTGTTCCTGTTTTGATTTGTGCTGGTTCAAATTCTAATGCGCCCATTCCTCTTGTGCTTATAAAGCACAATTTCTCCACTGGATTCATACTATTCTCCGACCTTCCTTGTTGAGCCAACCAGATATTAATCAGCTTATTCCCATACTTGTCGGGTAAAGAATCAGACAACAATCCAGGCAAACCCTTGAAGGCATCTTCAGTTTCATTGCGTCCTTTTCGTAACTCAGGAAAGCTATAAATTCTTGAACCTTGAACGATTGGCATTTTGATAGGTGATAAGTCCCAAGCCTTTTGAATAAACTTTGGTTCATATTGGAAATATCCCATTTGCAGCGATTCATCCCAGCGAATGGCTCCCACCAATTCGCCCCATATCTTTATTTCGGCCACATCTACCATTCTAAATTATCTTTATCTGGTATATTGGTTGGTTTATTTCTAACCCGTATCTTCTGTTGCTTCTTAAGTTTGGCATATTCCAGGGGGCTTATTTCGTCTAAAACTTCGAATGTATTCAAAACATATAAACTGTCCAATGCTCGCAAGATTTGAATCAAACTCGTTAATGTAATGGATTCCCCATTCTCAATTTGACTGATCGTCCAGCGATTTAAACCTGCCATTTCCGCCAATTGAGCTTGTGTCTTATTTTGCTGCAAGCGCATATGCCTTATGTAGCTCCCTATTTGTTTCACAATGGCCACATCAGACATTTGAACCAAATCCATGCTAGTATTTCTCATCAATAAACCTTTTATTTGTACTTAATGTAAGCTTTTCCCAACAAATATACGAATAAAAATAAATAAGTTAAAACAAATATGCTGACAAATAATCACTTAAAACACCTTCCAAAACATTCATATTTGACTGAATATAATGTTATTAACTTTATAAATGTCCGGGGAGTATCAGGAAATACCGTCTGTTTAGGGTGAAATCTTGCCCAGAAACGTGCTCGTTTTTATTATTTGATAATATTGCCCGATTTTCAAAGATTTAGAGATTTTTATAACTTTAACAGACCGCATGGAGCGCATAACGGAAAAACTCCCTTTGAAGAGCTATGTTGTCTATTAAAATAAATCAAGTTCTGTTCAATAGGCAACGGAGTATTACAGTTATTATATTTTTTGGAATATTTGATTTATAGTTGAATGAACTAATTATGATTGTATGTTAAAAATGAAATAAGTAGTGATTGATTTATGAGAAAGGTGGTTTAATAAAAAAAAGATTGGAAAAAACCAATCTTTTTTACAATGTACATCGTACCGAAATACAATTATTCTATTATAGAATTTATTATTTTACTAGCCAAACCAAAGAAAGCTCTTTCCAGATTAAACTCACCAGTAACATAAGGTTCGCTTGTCATTACAATTACTAAATCCTTTTCAGGTACTATAAATATATACTGACCACCAGCCCCAACTGCGGAGAATGCTCTAACTTCTGGAAGACTGGAGAAGTGGGGTTCATATACCCACCAATAAAATCCGTAATTCGGTGGATTGGTTAATTCTCTGCCAGGAATCGCGAATTCAACATGATTGGATGTAGAAAGTTCTATCCATTGTTTTGATACCAGCTGTTTACCTTCCCATAAGCCTTTATTAAGGACAAGTTTTCCTATTTTTGCCATATCCCGTGGACGTATATATAATGCTGAGGGGGCCAGGTTGTGTCCGTCTATATTCTTTTCCCAAAAGTAATCTGTGATCCCCATCGGTCCAAAAAGCTTTTCTTTAGCGATTTCATCCAGTATCTTACCGGTTTTCTTCAAAATAGCACCACTAAGGAGTTGCGGATCACAGTCACGATACCAATACTGTGTGCCTGGATCAGAAAATAAAGGTTTTGCAAGAAGGTAGCTTAACTGGTTCCTTTGATCCTTAATCTGGAGCTCTAATGCAAATTCTTCATTGTTAATTTCCAGACCTGAATTCATTGTCATCAAATGACGTAGAGTAATATTCCGCTTACTCATATTATTGTCAAATTCCTCGGGCATGATGTTGTATAAACTCTCATCAAGATTGTCAAAATATCCCATATCCCTTGCGATACCAAATACAAGTGACGTGAAACTCTTGGTTGCTGATTGAATATTTCGTTTTATATCTCTATCATTAATATCACGACAATACCCTTCTGTGACCAGTTTCCCGTTTCTAACAACTAAAAGGCTTATTCCTGTCACATAATCTTCTTCGGAGAAGAACTGATTATAAGTTTCCTGTAGTGCTATTTCGTCGAATCCTTCTGCAGATGGAGTTGATATTTCCCAACCATCATTTATTTCACCGGGTTCCATATTTAAATCAGTTTTGAGTTCCAGATCCTTAACACATCCACTCATTATCACGACAATTATAGCAGCAATTAATATTATTATTTTTTTATTCATGACATTATTTTTTACAAGTTTCCAATTTTAAATTTTAAACATACCTGCAAAGTATTGGTTAACATAACGATACGTTCTGGTTTTGAGAAGCTCTTATAATTCAAGAGATAAGATATTCCGAAAGAAGTTTTTCTACTAAGCTGAACAGTGTATTCAGCCCTCAGACGAAATGATATGTATTGATGTATACTTGTTAACTTCATATTTTCGTGAGGTTGAGATAGCAAGGTTTTTGGAAGCCTGTCCTGGTCAATATATTTATTTTTAGGTGGTCTTGAGACCAGGGCAAGTAATGGCAAATTAAAGTTTAAAGCAATCTGATGATTATTTCCCAAAATATTGCTCCATCGCACCACTGGTCCAAGTTCATAAGCATTAATCCAGTACAAATGAGAATCATCCCAACTTTCGTAAAGTTGAAAGTTGTAGCTCCAATCGATCATACTACCAAGCTGAAGTTTCCCTCCTAGTTCAGTACCATTGATTCTTTTCATATAAGCATAAGCCAGGCTAACTTCCGCGTTAAGTCCTTCATGACCATATCGATTGCTTATCGGTCCAAAGCTATTCCTCATTGCAATTTCGTGTATTCCTTTGAGCCCTATGCGCGCATAAGTGAAGTCTAATCCACCTCCAAATCCATCCCATTTCAATGGAGAAACTATAGCATCTCTCATTTGAGGGTTAACCAAAGCCAGCCCAAAACCAATCTCATGGATTGGTTTTGAGAGCATTGGGTCTTTTTGTGACATGCCAGCTGTGGTCATCAATACTATAAAAGCTGAAATTATAAGTTTTTTCATGTTTCTAATTTGATTGGTTTTTATCTAACATATATTTATTTCGGATTTAAAAAGATTTTATTCTAAATCTCACATTAAAATTTCAGACCAATGCTCATACTTAATCCACATAAGTCATTATTTCTAAGTTTTGACTTTTCCAATTGATAACTATTTTCATCAATGCCATTTGCAAAACGATAAGATCCGCCCAAAACAATTGCCTGATTTTCTGTGATCTTTACTTCTAAGCTTAAACCAGGCTCAAAAAAGTAAAATTCAGGACCAAATATGTTCAAAATATTATCAAAAAGATTTGATTTAGGAACCGGATAGTCTTTTGCTGAACCAATTCCGACAAATAAGGTAGGACCAAAATTTATTTTATCGTTTTTATAAATATTGTATTGTCCCATTAATCCGATAAATCCAGTATTAACAGATTTATGAGTAAGATTAATTCCTCCTTCAATGCTCATTATTAGATCTTTAGTGGCTAAAACTTCATGATTAACTGCTAAATGAGCTCCTGTTTTACCCTGAATAGATTGAAATTTAAGCTTCATGGTCTTTGTTTTTGCTGATTTGTTTTCTGATTGTGAGCTTCCTTCCTGAGAATATAAGGAAGTGCTTCCAAATAATACAATTACAATTATCATACTTTTAATAATTGACTTTAATCCTTTTTTGTTTTTTTTCATTGTTGTTTTCATAGTTTTAATTTTAATAAGTTTAGAAATTTTATATTTAATTTTTATTGATAATGTTTTCATATTGATTTCAAATTCTAGTACAAATTTAAGAACCAAATATTACTCCTGCGCCCATCCCTATAGGGATAGACGTATAATGAGATTCTGGACGTCCAAACTAAAGATTATCAATTAAGTAGGGTGGGTATGTTTTTGGTATTGAGATGAGGTAAGTCCGGTATTTTTCTTGAATATCTCATTGAAGGATGGCATAAAAATCATAGGCATTAAATAATGCGTACCCAGAAGATGAGGATTTTCATATGCAATGTTGGTTACTCTTAAATAATGATCCAAAAGTAATAAGCCAATTGTAAGTAAAAATTAAAACAGGAATCGGTCGGCGGAGATTCTATTGCCTTTTCCAAGAAGAAGTGAGGCGAGAAAGAATGATTGAATAGTACCTGTTGAAGATCTCCATTAAATTACAAGGCTGAATCCTATACCGATATCTCTGACCGGATTTCGTGTGCTAGCACTTTTCTGAGGCATAACACTTGATGTTAGTAATAGAACAAATGCCGTAATTAATAGTTTTTTAGTCATAGTTATTGTCTTAAATGTTGATTAATTATCCTCCATGATTCTGCGATATACATTACCTGAGCCGGTCACGGTTATTGTCTCATCGCAATCACCTTTATAATAAACATTCCCACTTCCAGATGCTATAACCTCGAAATTATTGTTGCAAATTACTCTGCAACTGCCAGAACCCATTAATTTTACTATACAATTTTCAGAAGGGAAGTCGTACAAGTTTACAGAACCAGATCCAGCTAGCTTTACAAACATATTTGTAGTAGATCCTGATACCTTTACTTTGCCTGATCCATTTAGTAGATTCTGTAACGGTATTGATGTTCATTTCTCCACTTCCGTTTAAAACCAGCATAATGGAATTAGCTTGAAATACAGAATTGGTAATAATATTTTGTTGTGCTTCAAATTGATTTGGTTCGTTATAATTATTTAATACTATTTGTTGATTGTTTTTTCTTCATCCCAAAAAGGAACCTTAATACATTCAATTTAATGATCCCCTGATAAGCCAGGATTGTGGTCATAAACGAAAGACTTAAGATCAACAGGAGTTTAGCAAATATGGAATTATCCCATTGAATAATATTATATCCAATCATAATAATTACCGTTTGGTGCAAAATATAAAAAGGTAATATCCCCTGGTTAAAATCGTTTAAAAGGCGATATTTAAAGTCCAGAAACCTGGCCCCAAGTCCCAACACTGCTAAAACCCAGGCAAAACCATTAATTCTCATCAGTGCACCAATAAGTACATAATCAACAGTATAGGATGGTTTCAGCAGTATCTGTACTGTATTCTCATTTGTTGTAAGTATATATTGAATGCTTATCGAGCTTATTACCGCCAGACAAAGAAAAAACCAGGTGTTTTGTTTGAGGATTAATTTGATATTGCCGTGAGCCTGAAATAAAAAGCCCAATACAAAATATACTGAATAGACGGCAAAGTCGGCCCAACCAAGGTAATCTGGTGAGCTTGGTCGCAAGACTATATCTAATATTATAATTACAAGACCAACCAGAAGCATCCCAGGAGGTCGTTCGCAGATACTGATAATCCTGGCAATCTTCTGCTTATTTCGATTAATAATATAAAATACCGGAAGAAAGATCAGGGTTTGTATGAAAAGAAATGCCAGGTACCATATATGATAGCCAAAATGACCCGTAAAAACCAAGTTTAAACCTGTTGAACTCTCCATTATATAGGTAGGGTAAGCAATAATGAATTCAATGAAATTTCCCTGGAATCCATATTGTGATACTGACTCCAGAAACTTTTGAGGGGGTATAAGAATTATAATACCAAAAAAATATGGAATAACCAGCCTTTTTACCCTGTCTATAACAAAGTTCTTAGCTCTTGAGGATAATGCAAAATAGGTCCCAATACCCGAAATGATAAAAATTAGAGGCATTCTCCATGTATGAGTAAATAGGACAATGCTGTTAAATATATTATGATGATGATCATTTTTCAGGTGCCAGGGGAAGTCGTCAAAAAAACGAAACGAGTGGAATACAAATAATAGTCCGAAAGCTAAAACTCTTAACCAATCGATGTAGTAAAGTCTATTTGTTGATACAGTTTTCATTTTCACTTTTTTTAATTTCAAATTCTTGTACAAATTTGAGAATCAAAATGCATCCCTGCGCCCATCCCTACAGGGACGTCCAACAAGTGAAAATCTGGACGTCCAAACAACAGAAAGTCTGACAATAAGACTTTTGGCGAATTAGTAGTGAGTGAATCAAAAAGAGCAAGATTCGGACTCCTGAACTTTAAAAGTTAAGAGAGACATTTTATGTTTAACTTAACCTAAATTCAGTTCAATATGAATAAGAAAATGACTTCTTCCCAATAAACCATAATCATTGGATACGGATGTATTGAGCTGTTCTTAAACATGTTGATTTATATGTAAATAATAATGTATTTTTAATTCATGGAAGTTATTTTTCTGTTTGGTACAATTCAGTCTTTTTTTCTTGCCTCTTTAATTTTTGGGAAACGTAGAAGAACAATTGCTGACCGATTTTTATTTATATTTCTCCTTACAATTGGACTGTTATTATTGGATCATTACTTTAGACTTACAAATATTTCAGACGAAAATCCTCATTTTCTAGGAATACATTATATATTACATTTGATAAATATGCCATGTTTATATCTTTATGTCATTTTGTTAACTGCAAAGCATAAAAAATTTAAAAGGATTTATTGGCTGCACTTTATTCCATTTGTTTTAATTTTTTCCTGGTTATTATCAGAATTTTATTTCTTAAGCGCTGAAAACAAATTAGAATTTTTTAAAGTTCAGTATTACAGACCATCCTTTATAATTTATTTCATAGAAATTATTCTGGTTTTAATGATTCCTGTATATAGTTTATTGAGTTTGATCCGTTTGAAAAATCATAGAACTAATATTGGTAATGATTTTTCTTATAAAGAAAAAATTAACCTTAACTGGCTACGATTTATTATAATAGGATTATTAATTATATCATCTATCTCTTTGGCTATGAACTTTTTAAGTGATATTTTACATTTGAAGACATATTTAGAGGCTGATAGCTTTAGTTTTGCTGTTATTACATTATTTGTATTTTTTCTGGGCTATTATGGAATAAAGCAAAAATCAATTTATTCTGATTTATCTGAAGATCCGGAGAAAAAGCTTATTCCTGAAAAGGAAGTTACAATTCGTGAAGTTGTTAAACAACAAGAACAAAGATATACACATTCAGGTTTAAAGAAAGAAGAAAAAAAGCAATACCTTGATCAATTACATATATTAATAAACAAGGAAGCCATTTATCTTGAAAATCAACTAAGCTTAAAACAGGTGGCCGACAGATTAGGTATTTCAGCCAATAATCTTTCACAGGTAATAAATGAAATGCTAAAAAAGAACTTTTTCGATTTTATTAATTCGTATCGTGTTGAAGAAGTTAAAAAACGATTAGCGAATCCCAGGTTCGAACATTATTCTTTATTAGCTATTGCATACGACAGCGGATTTAATTCCAAATCGACTTTTAACGCGATTTTTAAAAAGACAACCGGTTATACACCGTCTCAATTTCAAAAAAAACTAAATGCTTCTTAACTGATTATCAATAGTTTGGAAATCCTGATATTGAAGAGGATGTCAGACATGAGTCAGTTGTGTCTTTAATGGTAAATCTTTCATTTTTCCGGGATAAGTTTTTCGGTCCATATATTATTAAAAAACAACAGCAAGAAAGGTCAATCCATGCTCATTCAGTGCTCATTACGTTTCTACCGTCCAAAACAAAAGGTGTAAAACTCCACCTAAAATCCAGGAAACAATCTCACCATACACCACTCTCCAATCCTCCACACCCATTATAACAAAAGTATTTTCAATAATTAAAATAATTCCTATCTTTGCACTCGCTAATTTTCACACCCACACCCACACTCACACACAATCTCGAAAGGGCCCATAGCTCAGTTGGTTAGAGCACCTGACTCATAATCAGGTGGTCGCTGGTTCGAGCCCAGCTGGGCCCACTTCCAAAAAAGCGCTAAAGTATTGTATTACAATCTTTAGCGCATTTTTTAACCATAATAGTGTCAAGCATTAAGGTAAACATCAAGTAGAAAGTCAGCATCATTTTATTTATTGTCGGCATTCCATTATTATCAAAAACAATAAAACTTGACCTGATTATGTAATGTGCTTTTTCCATGCAACTATTATTTATATTATTCCTTCATAGGTATATATTGCATTGAATTAGGAATAATCACAAAATATTTTAAACTTTTGGTTATTTTAGTTAGTTATTTCAGTCATTATGCGGAAAAGATTCTATATAGTTTTTTTTGTAATAATTTTATTTGGAGAGGCAATTGTGTTGAAAGCACAGGATTTTTCGAAGTTGAGCTTTGGAATATCAGCTGGCGGAACTGGCCTTGCTGGTGTGCCTGTTCAATTCAGGCCAACAAAAAACCTTGCTTTTGAGTTGGGTGTATATGTACGTACTGCCCAGGTGAATGTGTTTTATGATCACAGATATTGGGGAACCGGTATGGATATTGGCTTGAATCTATATATGCTTCACAAAGAAAAACCTGTTCATCAAAAACTAGTATCAAATGGCTTGTTCTTGAAAGCTGGTTTAGGGATATGGGATCTACAAGAATCAATCGCCACTATAGGTTGGGTAAAGGAAGTCCGCTCGTTAAAGCATAAAAAGAGATTTTTTCAGTTTCTGGTTGGTCCATCTGTCAGACATCGTGTTGAAACATTTTATAATACACGATATCCACCAGGATACCAGAAGCAAATTGAGAAATGGTATTCTGGAATGTTATATGCCAGACTAACCTGGTTTGTAAGCTTATAGAATAAAAAAAATATTACAAATTAAAAGAATACCGCGAATCCAGCATTTGCTGAAATATTATTAGATCCGTTTCTTTCTTCGGCTCCTTCAGGATTGTAATTGTAATTTGTGTATTGAATACCGACATTAATCAGCGCATTTTGCCCAACTACTAATTTGATGCCACCTCTTGCGCCCCAGCTTATTCCATCAGAGGTATTATCTCCCATAGAGTTGGAAGTATATCCTACTAAACCCTCTATAAAAGGGAAAATATTGCTCCCTAAGTCAAAATTATAAGCAGGTGCAAACAGAATAGATAAATTTGTGATTTTATCACCATTTGCCGGTGTTGTAACTGAATAACTTAGCGGGGCAAAACCAATTTCGAATCCATCGGTGATAAAATACCCTGTAAAAGACGAAAAGCTTAAAGTGTTTGTCGCATCTCCCGTTTCACCGTTTATTACATTTGATGAACTGAAAAACCCTACATTTCCTCCTATTTCAAATGTCCCTTTTTTCGCAAAACTTTGTGCTTGCAATGCTGACATAGAAATTAATAATACAGTAAGAATGGTTAACATTTTTTTCATAATAGTATATTTTTAATGGTTTGATGTATAACTTTTTCGTTAATAACCGCTGAATTTAGCTAAATTCTTCGATTATAATCGAATTATTATTCATGAAAGTTCAAAATTCAAAAATCAAAAGGCAAAAATCAAAAGTAAAAAGTCAAGAGGCAAAGGTCAAAAATCAAAAGGCAAAATTCAAAAATCAAAAGTCAAAAGTCAAAAGTAAAAAGGCAAAAGGCAAAAAAATTCAAAATTCAAAATTCAAAATTCAAAATTCAAAATTCTTCAATCTTATATCATGGATCTTCCCTACTTTTTCCTGTGAGCTGTGAGCTGTGAGCTATCAACTCTAGTCACTCTAGTTCACTTTAGTCACTTTAGTTAGTATAGAAACCCAAACAACCACAGTGGGATAACATTTCCAAATCCGGTTTCAATATCATCAAGTGCCAACCAGGCATTTTTTTTGCCCTTTATTTGCTTCCCTCCTTTGTTCTTCCCTCCTATTTCAAACAAATATTTATTATCAACCATAAAATCACCTTTTGAGGGAGTTGTGATACTGTGATAATATTTTAACTGGTTGATAAAAAATGTTTCTCTGATTGTACCTTTCTCAGGGCTAAGTTCAAGACATTTTAACAAATTGGTATTATTCAGATATATCTTATCAGGTTTTCTGAAAATCTGATTTCCCCTTGCTTCGTCACTTAAGAGAATCAATAATTCAGCAATGTCTAAATAATACAAGTATTTTAATAGAGTCCTTTGGTCGGTGATATATAGCTCTTTGCCTGTTTTCGTCAGATTGGGTGCATACGGAACAACATTGGCAATTACAGCAAGAAGCTTTTTTATCTTCATTATTGTTTCATATGAAATATCAGCAACTGTAGGTATATCCCTTTCAAGAATTACCGAAATTATTTCCTTTAACCTGATATAATATTGCTCAGGAGCTTCTTTGTAGAATGGATAATATCCTATATCAAGGTATTTTCTGAAATGTGGAAGTATATTTATTTTTTCTGTAATTTCTTCCGTAATTCTTTGATGATTATTAAGTATTTCATCAAGATTATAACTATTAAAATCAGTTAATCCATTATATTCAAGATATTCTCTGAGTGATAATCCCGCCAGATAATATATCTGCCTTCTTCTGCTTAAATCTCCCTGGCCTTTATATATTTTTAGAATTGATGAGCCTGAATAAACAATATGTAATTCAGGGTTCATGTCATAAATATTTTTAATCTCTGCCGACCAGTCATAATCCTTAAATTTTGAAGGATATTTATGAACTTCATCAAGAAATAAATATTCCCCTCCATATTTAGAAAATTCATCAGCGATGTCAATAATACTCATGCTAAAAAATCGTGGATCATCTAATGTAAAATATATGGCAGTATTAGCTTTTTCAGAATTTACTAATTTAGCTTTTTGAAGCATCATTGTTGTTTTACCTACCCCTCTGGCACCATTTATTTCAATTAACCTTCCTTGCCAGTTTATACCTGAAAACAAATATCTCTTAAAATCTAAACTAACTTCGTTTATAAGCTTATTGGCTGATTCAAATAATTCAATCATATCAGTATTTTTTACAAATATAGCTAATTATTGTAATCCATTACAAATATTATCAAATTTTTATGTAATGTATTACAAGAAATGGATAAAAAACATGTAATGGGATACTAGAGTTCAGAGTTCAGAGTTCAAAAGGCAAAAGGCAAAAGGCAAAAGGCAAAAGGCAAAAGGCAAAAAAATTCAAAATTCAAAATTCAAAATTCAAAATTCTTCAATCTTATATCATGGATCCTCCCTGCTTTTTCCTGTGAGCCGTGAGCCGTGAGCCGTGAGCCGTGAGCTGTCAGCTGTGAGCTGTGAGCTGTGAGCTGTGAGCTAATAACTTTAGTCACTTGTATATTCTCTAAAAAATCCCTTTCTTTGTAAGCATAAGTGGAGAGATTTGATTGCTTGCAACCACAGAAAAAAATGCTAAAAATGCTTTTCTTCTAAAATCAAACTCCCCCTTACAATTAAACAAATGAAACGGTGAACAATCACCTCTTTTTGCAATCACAACACACTCACACCCACACTCACACCCAATTTTTAATTTTCAATTTTTAATTTTTAATTATAAAGTTATGTCATATTTATTCACATCAGAATCAGTATCAGAAGGACACCCCGATAAGGTCGCCGACCAGATATCAGATGCATTATTAGATCATTTTCTACAAAAAGATCCTGAATCGAAAGTTGCAATCGAAACACTTGTAAATACCGGACTGGTAGTTCTTGCCGGAGAGGTTAGAACAAATTGTTATGTTGATGTACAGAAAATTACCAGAAAAGTTATTAATGATATTGGCTATACAAAATCAGATTATAAATTTGATGGCGATTCATGTGCAGTAATTTCTTCAATAGAAGAACAATCGCCCGATATTTTTCAAGGTGTAAATCGCGGAAATGTAGAGGATCAGGGTGCAGGCGATCAGGGAATGATGTTCGGTTATGCTACTTCAGAAACCGATAATTATATGCCCCTGGCATTAGATATTGCCCATAAATTGTTAATCGAACTTTCACAATTAAGAAGGGAAGGAAAAGTAATGACCTATCTCCGGCCCGATTCAAAATCGCAGGTTACAGTCGAATATGATGAAAACCACAAACCGGTTAAAGTCCATACAATAGTTATTTCAACACAGCATGACGATTTCGACGAGGAAAAGAAAATGCTGGCTAAAATTAAAACCGACGTAGCAAATATTTTAATTCCGGGACTTATTAAAAAACTTCCTGAAAAATTACATCATCTGTTTAAAAAAGATTTTGTACTACATGTAAATCCAACAGGAAAATTTGTTATCGGAGGCCCTCACGGAGATACAGGACTTACAGGAAGAAAAATTATTGTCGATACATACGGAGGCCGTGGTGCTCACGGTGGAGGTGCCTTTTCCGGAAAAGACTCATCAAAAGTAGACCGCTCAGCTGCTTATGCTGCCCGCCATATTGCTAAAAATCTTGTTGCTGCAGGAGTTGCCAATAAAATACTTGTTCAGTTAGCATATGCTATTGGAGTGGCTCAGCCGGTTGGAATTTTTATTGATACATACGGAACATCTAATGTAAATATCACAGATAGTGAAATCGCAAATAAAATAAAAACAATTTTTGACCTTCGCCCGGGTGTATTTATCGAAAGGCTGGGATTAAAATATCCTGTATTCCTTCCAACAGCATCGTATGGCCACATGGGAAGAGATCCTTATCAGGAAGAAATAGAGCTGGGGATAAATGGCATACCGGAGAAAAAATTAGTCTGGTTTTTCAGCTGGGAAAAACTCGATTATGTAGAAAAAGTAAAAGCTGCTTTTGGTATATAAATTACTTAATACATTATAAGGCTGCAGATACATAAAACAATAAAAAATATACTCGTAATGGAGAAAAATAATTCAAAAAATATTAATAAAATTCTTGAACAAAAAATTCTGATAATTGATGGTGCAATGGGGACAATGATCCAGAAACATCATCTGAAAGAGGAAGATTTTCGTGGAAACAGATTTAAAAACCATGACTCTCCATTAAAAGGAAATAACGATTTATTATCAATAACCCGGCCCGAAATAATTAAACAAATTCATAAAGAATACCTCGATGCCGGAGCGGATATTATCGAAACAAATACTTTAAATTCTACAATAATTTCCCAGTCGGAATATAATCTGACAAACATGGTATATGAAATTAACTATGAATCGGCCAGAATTGCAAAAAAATTATGTGAAGAGTATACACATAAAAATCCCGAAAAACCTCGTTTTACTGCGGGTTCTATAGGTCCAACAAACAAAACAGCATCAATGTCGCCCGATGTTTCTGACCCGGCTTACCGGGCAATAACTTTTAATGAGCTGGTAGCTGCTTATTATGAGCAGCTTAGAGGACTTGTTGATGGAGGATCAGATCTTATTCTGATTGAAACAATTTTTGATACCCTTAATGCCAAAGCATGTCTTTTTGCTATTGAAAAGTATTTCGAAGAGAATAATTTCCGTCTTCCTGTAATGATCTCCGGAACAGTTTCTGATAAAGCAGGCCGTAACCTTTCAGGACAGACTGTTGAAGCATTTTTAAATTCTGTTTCTCATGTTGACCTCCTGAGTATAGGTTTAAACTGTTCCTTCGGAGCTGAAGGTCTTTATCCTCACCTGGAAGAATTATCAAATAAATCGCCATTTTTTGTAAGTATTTACCCAAATGCAGGACTTCCAAACGAATTTGGTAATTATGATGAAACAGCCGATAAAATGGCCGATTCATTAAAACGATTTTTTGAAAACAGACTAATAAATATTGTAGGAGGATGCTGTGGTACCACTCCTGAGCATATAAGGAAAATTGCAATTCTTGCACAAGAATATTCTCCAAGAGAAATACCTGAAATTGAAAGACAAACCCGCTTAAGCGGATTGGAAGCTCTTACTGTAAGCAAAGAAAGTAATTTCATTAATATAGGAGAAAGAACAAATGTATCCGGTTCAAGAAAATTTGCACGGCTAATACGGGAAGAAAATTATGAAGAGGCTCTTTCGGTTGCCAGAAATCAGGTCGAAGGTGGTGCACAGATTATCGATATTAATATGGATGATGCCATGCTGGATACTGAAAAATCTATGGTAAAATTTATTAATCTTGTTGCTGCCGAGCCCGATATTGCCAGATTACCAATAATGATCGATTCTTCTGACTGGACAGTAATAGAAAAATCTCTCCAATGCCTCCAGGGAAAAGGAATTGTAAATTCTATCAGTCTTAAAGAAGGAGAAAAAGTTTTTAAAGAAAGAGCCAAAATAATAAAAAACTACGGTGCAGCTGTGGTTATTATGGCATTCGACGAAAAAGGACAAGCTGTCGATTTTAAAAGAAAAACGGAAATATGTCAGAGAGCATATAATATTCTGACTCAGGAAGTTAAATTCCATCCTGAGAATATTATTTTTGACCCCAATATTCTTAGTATTGCAACCGGAATACCCGAACACGATAATTATGCTCTTGATTTTATTAATGCAATAAGGTGGATAAAAACAAATCTTCCATATTCAAAAGTCAGTGGCGGTATAAGTAATCTTTCATTTTCCTTCCGTGGAAATAATGTTGTACGCGAAGCCATGCATTCTGCCTTTTTATACCATGCAATAGCTGCCGGAATGGATATGGCAATTGTTAATTCGGGTATGCTTCAGGTATATGATGAAATACCCAACGATTTATTAACACTGGTAGAAGATTGTATTCTTAATAGAAGAAAAGATGCAACAGAACGATTAATAAGTTTTGCCGAAAAAATTCAAAACAACCACAAGGAGGATGTAAAAATTGATGAATGGAGGAATCTTGATATTAACGAAAGAATTAAGCACGCTCTTATAAAAGGTATTTCAGAATATATTGAACAGGATGTTGAAGAGGCAAGAAATTTTTATAAGCAGGCATTTGAAATAATCGAGAAACCTTTAATGGATGGAATGAACCATGTGGGGAAATTATTCGGATCAGGAAAAATGTTTCTGCCGCAGGTTGTAAAATCTGCAAGGGTAATGAAAAAGGCAGTTTCAGTACTTCTTCCATATATTGAAGAAGAAAAGAAAAGCAGCGGTACAAATAGCTCGGCAGGAAAAGTACTTCTGGCAACTGTTAAAGGAGATGTTCACGATATCGGGAAAAATATTGTAAACGTTATTCTGAATTGTAATAATTATGAAGTAATAGATCTTGGAGTTATGGTTTCTGCAGAAGAAATTCTTGAAAAGGCAGAAAAAAACAATGTTGATGTTATTGGCCTAAGTGGTTTAATTACACCTTCACTTGAAGAAATGGTTCACATAGCAAGCGAAATGACCAGGAAAAAGATGAAACAACCACTGATCCTGGGTGGCGCAACTACTTCAAAAATTCATACCGCAGTAAAAATTGCCCCGAAATCTGAAATTCCTGTAATACATATAAACGATGCCTCTCTGGCTCCCGGAGTATTAAATAATTTATTTTCTGATAGCAATAAAGACGATTATATAAATTCTCTCAAAATTGAATATCAGAATATCAGAAAAAAACATAAAATAGGGCAAGAAAATTTAGAATTATTAAGTCTTAAAGAGGCTGATAAAAACAAGCTTCAATTAAACTGGAAACAATCAGATATTTTCACACCCTCATTTACAGGAATAAAAACATTTAAGGAGTATTCTATAATAGATATCAGTAAATATATCAATTGGACACTCTTTTTCCATGCATGGAAAATAAAGGGTATTTATCCAAAAATTCTTAAAGATGCTGTTAAAGGAAAAGAGGCCACTAAATTATTCAAGGACGCACAAACTATTCTTATGCAGATTATTGAAAAGAAAATGCTAAGAGCTAATGGCATTTTGGGAATCTATAAAGCCAATTCGATAAATAATTCTGTTGAAGTTTTTTCTGAAAAGGATAAGTTAATTAACAGCTTCCATTTCCTCAGAAATCAGGAGAAAAAGGAAAAAGGTCTGCCAAATTTATGCCTGTCCGATTTTATTGCCCCAAAAGAAAGCGGTATAAACGATTATATAGGATTCTTTTCTCTTACTACAGGACTGGGAATCGAAAAATGGATAAAAGAATATGAAGATAAAGGCGATGATTACAACTCAATTATGTTAAAAATACTTGCTGATAGGCTTGCTGAAGCATTTGCTGAATTATTACACGAAAAATACCATGGAATAAGGCCTACACCGGGCTATCCGGCCTGTCCTGACCATTCAGAAAAACAAAAAATATTTGATCTTCTGAAAGTAAGTGAAAATACCGGTATTTCTTTAACTGAAAACTTTGCTATGAATCCGGCTGCTT
>JBHOTF010000028.1:0-31810 GCA_042584005.1 Bacteroidota bacterium | reverse complement strand
TATGAGAATATAATAAAAGACAAATCAAAAATACTCGATATTTCCCGTCTTATCGGAAAGCAAAATAAACATCTCAACCAGTTAATAAATCATATTCTCGATATTAGTATATGGGAAAAAGAACAATTCAAACTAAATAAAAAGGAAATAAAGTTGCTGCCCTTTCTTAAAGAAAAAGTTGAAGCATTCAGAATAAAATATCAAACGGAAGAGATAAAAATCAATGAAGAATATAAATTCAATACAATTTCTATTGAGCTCGATGAATTTCAAATTACTACAGCAATTAACAACCTTTTAAACAATGCAGTAAAATACTCTGATAATTCTGCGGAAGTATCAATATTCTGCTATATCGATAAGGAGCTGGTTATTGAGATATCGGATAAGGGTATTGGACTTAATGCGGAACAGCAAAAACAAATTTTCGATAAATTTTACCGGGCAAATACTGGGAATATACATAATGTAAAAGGGCTTGGACTGGGATTATATTATGTAAAAAAGATTATTGAAGCCCATAAAGGCCGTATTGAAGTTATAAGCAAGGTCGGCAAAGGAAGTACTTTTACAATATATTTACCTCTATGAACGAAAAAATAAACATATTACTAGCTGAAGATGATAAAGATCTGGGCAATATTCTTTCACAATTTCTTGAGATGCACGATTTTAATGTAATTCTGGCCAGGGATGGTGGTGAAGCCCTTGAGCTTTATAATAAAAATGAAGTTGACATCTGTGTTCTTGATATTATGATGCCTGTTATGGATGGTTTCAGCCTGGCACAACAAATAAAAAAAACAGATCATGAAATACCACTGCTTTTTCTTACAGCAAAAAGCCTGAAAGAAGACAAAATCAAAGGACTAAAACTAGGGGCTGACGATTATATATGCAAACCTTTTGAAGTAGAAGAATTGGTACTACGTATACAGAATATTTTGCGCAGAACAAATAAAACACAAGCGGAAACATATATTATAGGAAAATCTGAATTCTCCTTTAAAGATCTTAAAATAACTACTCCTGACGAATCTTATCAGATGACTGTCAAGGAAGCTGAATTACTCCAGTATCTAATTAAGAACAAAGGTAAAATTGTTAAACGTGAAGATATATTGTCTGACCTTTGGGGCGAAAATGATTATTTTTTGGGGCGCAGCATGGATGTATTTATATCAAGGCTCAGAAAATTCCTTGCAAGCGACAAACTGGTTAAAATTGATACAATCAGGGGAGTTGGATTTCTTATGAAAGTAAAACGAGCTTCGAATCAGGATTGATATTAGGACCAATCTCTCCAATCAGAATACCTGTCTTCTTACATTCTCACTATTCACTTTTGAACTCTGAACTCTGAACTCTGAACTCTGAACTCTGAACTCTGAACTCTGAACTACAACAAATCAAACAATCGTGGAAGCCATAATGAGAACCATGGCACAAAAGTTATCAGTAATAATACAATTATCATAACCAAAAACATGGGAAGAAGTGGTTTGAGTATTTCTCCAATGGTGACTTTCCCTACACTGCATCCTATAAATAACAGTGAGCCTACCGGAGGAGTACATAGTCCTACGCACAGGTTCATAACTATAATTATTCCAAAATGAATCGGGTCAAGGCCAAGTGAGGTAACCACCGGTAAAAATATAGGTGTAAATATTAATACAGCAGGTGTCATATCCATAAACACACCGATGAACAATAATATCATATTGATCATCAGCAATATAGCAAACTTATTTTCACTAATTGTGAGTAAAGTATCACTTATTGCCTGGGGAATATTTCCATACGACATTACCCATGATAATGCCATTGATGTGGCAACCAGGATCAGAACAATAGAAATTATTTCAATTGTTTTAATTATTATTCTTGGAAGATCTTTAATCTTAATCTCCCTGTAAATCATGGCCAGAATAAAAGTATATAATACAGCAATAGCCGATGCTTCAGTAGCAGTAAATATTCCTGCTATTATACCACCAATTACTATTACAAGTAGTAAAAGACTGGGAATTGCATCAAGAAATATTTTAACTGCTTCAATAAAACCAACCCTCTCAGCAACAGGATAGTTATGTTTTTTTGAATATATACCGGCAACTAACATTAACGACAAGCCTATTAATATTCCGGGAATATAACCTGCCACAAAAAGTGCGGCAATAGAAACTCCTCCGCTGGCCAGAGAATAGACAATAAGAATATTACTTGGTGGAATTATCAAACCAGTTGAGGCAGAGGTAATATTTATTGCAGCACTGAATGGCATGGGGTAACCCTCCTTTTTCATTAAAGGTCCCATAAAGCCGCCAATTGCTGAAGCTGATGCAGCCGCTGAACCGGAAATAGCACCAAATAACATATTAGCCATAATATTAACAAAGGCCAGGCCTCCGGGCAACCTGCCAACAAGCACTTTTGCCAGCCTGATAAGCCGTATAGCTATCCCTCCATGATTCATTAGCTGGCCCGACAACACAAAAAACGGTATAGCCAGCAAGGCAAAACTATCAAGGCTAGTAGTCATTTGCTGAGCCATTGTTGTAAATGAAGCCATAGTATCCATATTCATCAGCAGGCTAAGCACAGCAGAAATACCAAGACTAAATGCAATAGGAACTCCCATCAGTAATAAAATTATGAAGCTTGCTATCAGAACAATAATACTTAGGAAGTCCATATTAATTTTTATTTATTTCCCCTTTTGTCCGGGATTTTTTCTTTAATAATATAATATCCGACACGCAATAATAAACTATTAACAAGCCACTTAGCGGGATAACTATATATACTAATCCCATAGGAAGTTTCAGTGAAGGTGAGGTTTGTTGCAGATGTAAAGTAATATAAACCAGCCGCAATCCTCCGACAACCATTACTGATGCAGCAAATAATCCAACAAGTAAATAAATAATCCTATCGAGAATAACTTTTCTTTTTTCACTAAGTTTTGATGGAAGAATATCAATCGCCAGATGAAGCTTTTTTCCGGCAGCATAACCGGCACCCAATATTCCTACCCATATTAATAAAAATCTTGCCAGCTCGTCAGTAAATGAACTTGGAGACTTCAACAGATAACGGGAAATAACCTGCCATAATACATTTATTACAAGCACTCCCATCAATACAATTAATATTAACTCAAGTATTTTATCAATTTTTTTTCTGAACTCCATTGATTCAAACTATTTTACTTCTCTTATTCTTGTAATAAATTCAAATACTTCTTTATCATTCTTGTAATTATCGTACATAGGTTTCACCTTTTCGGAAAACAATTTTTTATCGGGATAAAATATTTCCACTCCACTTTCCTTAAATATTTCAAATGCTTCTTTTTCCGATTCTTTCCATATTTTTCTTTGATACAATACTGATTCGTTCACAGCCGTTTGGAGCCAATCTTTTTCCTCTGCATTTAATTTTCTCCAGACTCGTGTACTAATAAGTAAAACATCAGGTATATATGTATGTTCATCTAATGAATAATATTTACATATTTCATAATGATGTGAAATATTAAAGCTGGGAGGATTATTTTCAGCGGCATCAACTACACCTCCCTGAAGAGCTGTATATAGCTCACCCCAGGAGATTGGCGTAGGAGAACCTCCAAGTGCCTTAATCATATTAACAGCAGTATTGCTCGACATAACCCTTATCTTCAAACCATTAAGATCGTCAGGTGTAAGAATTGGTTTTTCTTTTGAATAAAAACTTCTTGCTCCGGCATCATAAAAACATAGTCCTCTCAACCAGGCTTTTTCACTTTTCAGTAGTATTTCTTTTCCTATTTCACCATCATAAATCTTATGAGCATGATCCAGATCTCTGAAAATATAAGGTAAACTCAGAACTTTAAAAACCGGAGAAAACCCTTCCATCACAGCTGCCGATACTTTGGTCATATCTATACTTCCAACCTGAAGAAGTTCCACACATTGCCGTTCTGTCCCTAATTGTTGATTTGGATATATCTGTACTTCTAATTTTCCCTCCGATAATTCATCCACACGCCTTGCCATAAATACCATAGCTTTATGAACAGGGTGTGTAACATCCAGTCCGTGAGCCAGTTTGATATTATGATTCTTCTTCCCCCGATTACAGGAATTAAACCCGGCAAGCCCAGAACATAATATAAGAATTACTATAAATCTGCTTATTGCTAAGTTGTTTTTTAAAATCATTATAAAGTTTTCCAAACTGTAAAGGTTATAAAATAATCTGGCATATAGTAATCTGTTATCCGTTTTCAATTAATTCCTGTAAACTGTAGGCCGTAAGCTGTATGCTAACCCATGTATCACTGCTTTGGTCCTGATTCTTGAGTCTACACTTCATAACCGGAGGATGCTGTTGCCCCACCTCTTCCTGTCCAGTTTGTATGAAAATATTCACCTCTTGGTTTATCAATTCTTTCATATGTGTGGGCTCCAAAATAATCTCTTTGAGCCTGCAAAAGATTAGCCGGCAGTCTTTCAGTCCTGTAACCATCATAATAACACAAAGCAGTTGTAAAAGCAGGAACTGATATTCCATTCTTCAATGCGATTGCACATACTTCTCTCCATCCTTCCTGAGCTTCTTCAACCTTATCCTTAAAATAATCATACAATATCAGGTTATTTAAATCAGGGTATTCATTAAATGCATCAGCAATTTTTTTAAGAAAAACCGAACGAATTATACAACCTCCGCGCCATAATAAAGCAATAGCGCTATAATTAAGATCCCACTTGTATTCGTCAGCAGCGGCTCTGATAAGAGTAAAACCCTGAGCATATGATATTATCTTGGAAGCAAATAAAGCATCCCTAAGCTGGTTCAGGAACATCTTTTTATCTCCCTTAAACTCTGCTTGCGGGCCTTTTAATACTTCTGAAGCTTTAACTCTTTCTTCTTTCACTGCAGAAAGGCATCTTGCGAAAACTGATTCACCAATAAGGGTAAGCGGAACACCCAGGTCGAGAGCTGCAATTCCTGTCCATTTACCTGTTCCTTTCTGACCTGCAGTATCAAGAATTTTTTCAACAAGCGGACTGCCGTCTTCATCTTTAAAAGCCAGAATATCACGAGTAATTTCTATAAGATAACTATCAAGATCACCTTCATTCCACTCTTTAAATACCTCATGCATTTCATCAGGATTCATACCAAGAAGGTTTTTCATTATCTGGTATGCTTCACATATCAGCTGCATATCTCCATATTCTATACCATTGTGCACCATCTTAACAAAATGGCCTGCACCATTATCACCAATCCATTCACAACAGGGAATATTATTATCGACTTTTGCTGATACAGCCTGGAAAATCGGTTTAACATGTTCCCATGCATTTTTTGATCCTCCCGGCATTATAGAAGGACCTAGTAAAGCTCCTTCCTCCCCACCCGAAACACCTGTTCCAATATATAAAAGGCCTTTATTTTCCACATATTTTGTACGCCTGTTAGTATCAGGGTAATGTGTATTACCGCCATCAATAATAATATCTCCCTTATCCAGATAAGGTATAATCATTTCAATAAAATCATCAACGGCTTTCCCTGCTTTTACCATAAGCATAATTCTTCTGGGGCTAGCCAGATTATTCACCAGCTCTTCAATTGAAGTGCATCCGATAATTTTTTTACCCTTAGCTCTCCCATTTACAAATGTCTCTACTTTTTCAACAGTTCTGTTATAAACTGCAACAGTAAAACCTTTACTTTCCATATTCAGGATAAGGTTCTCACCCATAACTGCCAGACCCACCAGGCCAATATCTGCTTTTTTCATATATCTTTTACTTTTTACTTTTGACTTTTGACTTTTGCCTTTTGACTTTTGACTTTTGACTTTTAACATCCATAGACCAAGCGCCGGATTGGATATGTAATATATTTGTTCACCGTCCGGCATAATATTATATCCGTCTTTCAGCTTTTCAGGATTATATATTTTCATCATTTTATCAAGCACTCCATATTCAAAACCAACTGATTCAATTTCAGTTTTATTCAGCTCTCCTGTACAATATTTTATATTGAATCTATCTTCTGATGAGCCATGAATAAGGTGGGCAGCAGCACTTAAATTTCCACGCAGGTCAATATTATTTTTTACAGCTTCTTTAATTGCTGAGGTTCCTGAATACCCATATTTTCTTATAAGCCGATCTATTTCAGCATCTTCACCAAAGGTTTTTATACCAGGTGCTAATATTAATAATTCAGCATTATCGGCCATAGCCATCCTTGTTCGATAAATACTTTTATTGCCCAGCCATGTACTTTTATATTCTGAAGGATTCAGATACACCACTACTTTTTTTAATGTCTTATCCAACTTCTTAATATTTATTTCTTCAGATAATTCAGATGCAGAAATAAAACATTCAATATCATCTCCTATGTACAGGCCCCTGAGTTGATGATTTCCATCAACATCATTTCCCAGAACAGTCTGAATATATAATACCGGAAGATTGCTAATATATTTATCTGACGCATAGTTCATTACAGCACGCACAGGATTTTCTGTCTGTCCCATTATTTTCTCCATTCCATAACAAGCTCCCAGATAATGACTAAGGTTAATGCTTTCAGGGCCACCAGTTCCAACAAATATATTTTTATTATAATTAGCCATCCCTATAACTTCATGCGGCACAACCTGTCCAACAGATATTATAAGGTCATATCCTCCATTAATAATCATCTTATTTAGTTGCACAGGCCAATCGAAATTTCCGGCATTAGCAGAAATTTTTTTAACATATTCTGCAGGTACATATCCAATTGTTTTTATATCTTTTCTCCAATTATGAATCCTGAATAATTCAATGGGAATACCGGGAAACATTTTTTCTATCTCTTTATTCGTCATTGGGTTATGTGTGCCTAAAGCAGGAAGAATATCACAAAGTTTTTCTGAGAAATAATCATAAATATATTTTGTAATTTCTCCCGCTCTTGAATGTATTCTGGTTATATCAGGCGGAATAACGAGGACCCTGCTTCGTTCTCCAAGCCTGTCGAGCGATTGAAATACCAGCTTTCTCAATTCATCAGAGGAGATGATTGTATTCTTTGTACCTTTTGTTATATATAACATATTCCTTACTCCTTATTCACAATGAACACGGCACGCCGTGTTCCTAATATTTACTCCTTATTCACCATGAACACGGCACGCCGTGTTCCTAATATTTACTCCTTATTCACCATGAACACGGCACGCCGTGTTCCTATTATTTACTCCTTATTCACAATGAACACGGCAGGCCGTGTTCCTATTATTTACTCCTTATTCACAATGAACACGGCAGGCCGTGTTCCTATTCATTGCTCCAACCCGGTTTTTCGGGTAAACATTTTTCAAATTCATCAATTAATGATTTCTCGTAATCACCCTCAAATGTTAATTTGAAAAATTTTGTAATTCCTTCCTCGTAAAATTTTTTCCATGAACTTTCTTCTTTACCAGGTATTATTGGGTAAAATAACACTCCGTTTGTTTTTGCTGCTTTCATATCGCCGGGAGCATCTCCTATCATTAATATTTTATTTCTATCATATTTCCCTATAGCTGCATAAGCTATATGTTGAGTTTTAGTACCATATTCCTGTCCTGCAATAATTCTTACATATTTATCGATATTGTGTTCTTTCCATTCACGTTTTAAAGCTTCAACAGGTGTTTGTGAAACAACTATCATATCAGCCTTATCTTTACATTTTTCAAGAGATTCGCGTACATACGGAAAAGGAGGTATTCCATTTACCATATCATAAATAGTGGAATTTACTTCTTCCGACCATTTTAATAATTTGTGAATAATATCTTCATCCGAATTTTCAGCATATTTTTTAAGTGCCGGATTCCCAAGTTTACTTTCCTTTTTGATCCATTCTTCCAGAGCACTCATATCAGGAAATACAGGGTTTCTTTCAATTACTTCGCTTCTGTTTTTTAATAATTTTATTGTTTCAAGGACAGCCAGAAATCTGTTACAACCTCGTGTTCTGGAATAAAGATTAACAAATTCCCATGCTTCACGAGTATATTTTGATATACTTTGAAAAGACATATGTTTTATAAAGCCAGGGCAAAAACACTCTTTATGTTTTATTTCCATAGTGTCGTATACACAACCATCAGAGTCAATTCCAATAAAGAACTCCTTTTCAGCCTGCATATTTTTTAGTATTTTTTCAGTATCCATACTATTTAATTTCGTTTACCACCTTTGGGGTTTTGATTTCTGAGTTTCGAGCCCTCCATACTCCATACTCCATACTCCTTACTCCCTACTCCATACTCCTTACTGTGAGCTGTGAGCCGTGAGCTGTGAGCAAAACTCTCGTCACTTATCTATACGCTTGAGGGACATATTTATCAAGCTTTTTTTCTACAAATATTCTTTTTATTCTTGCAAATCTCTGAATACCATTTACCAATGGAATATCTATCCATTCATTGCCTGTTAAGGGACGAACATAATTAATAAACTCATCCTTAACATCATAATTATTTTCTGCTATCCAGTTTGCGGGAAACTCTCTTTCAGAAAGTGCCACATCTTTAAGCTCAACTTTGTCATAATATATTTTATAATCTTTTGTCGGTTTTCTTAGTATTGTTGCCATCCATCCGTTTCCGTTAAGAATGGCAATTTCTACAGCCTTTAAACCAATATTATATGCTTCATCCAGATCAACAGTTGAAGCATAGATCATTGCATGTCGCTGATCTGTTCCCATAATTTGTCCACGGGCAGAACCTTTCGCTTTTAATCCCATTTTGTTCATATAGTTTACCAGCGATTGGGCGACAGAAATTCCTGAAGATCCATAATTGGCATGTCCGAACAGGTCTTTTATTTCATGAGGATTCTCAATTTCCAGTCCTTCGCTGACAACCACAATACATCTGCCGTTTTTCTTTAATTCGTCATTAACATTATCTGTGATTTTTTCAAGAGAGGGTTTTGTTTCCGCAAGATATATTTGAAGCGGCATTTCCCTGTTTGGATCTGCGAGCCTTGCTGCTGCAGGAATATAACCGATCTTTCTTCCCATCGCCTGTATTACCAGTACCGGATCGGCCGGACATGATCCCATATTTTCTTCATTTGCATTTTGAATAATATGCGACCAATATCTTGCCACGCTTCCATAGCCGGGAGTATGATCAATAAGTTTGAATTCATTATCGCCAACATCATTATCAATTGTTTTTGGAACACCTACAGAAATAAGATCCAGACCTTCACTTTCAGCCAGTTCGCCTACTTTAAGAGCGGTATGTTGTGAATCATTACCTCCAATATAAAAGAAAAATCCAATTTTATGATTTCTAAAAACGTCTAAAAGACGGTCGAAATCATCATTTTGCTCATCCTTAAGCTTATACCTGCATGTACCAATGCTGCCAGCTGCCGGAGTGGTTCGGAGTAATTCAATTTCTTCTTCATCCTGAATTGACAGATCAATAAGTTCCTCTTTAAGAACTCCTTCTATACCATGCCATGCACCATAAATTTTATTAAAAATACCCGGATAAGATTTACAAGCATCAATTATTCCACGCAAGCTGTTATTGATAACACTTGAAGGTCCTCCCGATTGGGCAATAATAACATTTTTCAACAACATTTTTTCTATATATTAATAGATTCTAAACACCACTAAAAGCATTAAATCCTCCATCAATAGGTATTACTACACCTGTAACAAATTCAGCCATTTCTGAAATAAGATAAATGACTGTCCCATGAAGGTCTTCAGGATTTCCAAAACGCTCCATCGGAGTATTTTTTATAATTTTTTCTCCTCGTGGAGTTAATTTATCAGTTTTCTCATCTGTAAGTAAGAATCTGTTCTGCGATGTAAGAAAAAAACCGGGAGCTATAGCATTAACACGTATCCCAACCTTTGCCAGATGAACAGCAAGCCATTCGGTGAAATTATTGACAGATGACTTTGCAGCTGAATATGCCGGGACTTTGGTTAAAGGATGAAAAGCGCTCATGGAGGATATGTTAAGTATAACTCCTTCTTTTTTTATTATCATATCAGTGGAGAATATCATAGAAGGCAGTAATGTTCCAATAAAATTCAGATCAAATGTAGATTTAAAAGCATCAATATCAAGACCTAAGAATGTTTCATCAAGTTTATTCAAATTTTCTTCTGTAATGCTTTCTGCTTTAGTAGTAGCCTTCTTAGCATTTCCACCGGCCCCGTTTATAAGAATATCAACAGGCCCAAGTATATTATTTATTATTTTTTTAGCCTCGATTAATGAATCCTTCTCCAAAACATTGGCATTTATACCAATTACTTTTGTTCCTGTTTTATCAGAAATTGTCATTGCTGTTTGCTCAGCCATTTTACCATCAATATCAAGAATTGCAATTTTTAGTCCTGTTTTAGCAAGAGCTTCGCAAATAGACTTTCCTAAAATACCTGCTCCACCTGTAACAACTGCTATTTTATTTTTAAGATTGAAATATTCTTTACTACTATACATTTAAATCAGATTTAATTAAAAAAATTTCCAAATAATAATTGCCAAATTTGATGATTGGAAATGTTTAGTACAATCTACTATAATAAATTCGGATCCTTATAATACAAATAATTATTTTTTGTAATAATATCAATTGGCAAATAATTAATTTCTTCTATTTCTTCCTTTAATACAGAATGCATAAAAATGCTCATCACTCCATTATAACCCTGTCTATACGGATTCTGTGTTATCAGAAAACGAATAAGTCCTTTTTCAAGAAATTCAATATTTCTTTTTATACAATCAAATCCCACCAGTATGATGTCAGATCTACTCTCCTTTTCTATATATTCTGCAATTCTGTATATCTTTGAGTCTGCCGCAAATACAGCTTTAACATCTTTGTATTTATTGAAAATCTCCTTCAGTGTTTTGAAGTAATCTTTATCTGTTTTTGCATGTATTTCAATATTTATCACATTACTACCCTTTTCTTTTTCCGAAAAATATGATTTAAATCCCGATACCCTTAATCTCAGATTAGTGAAATTCTTAAGGTCGAAGGCATTATTAATAATTAGAATTAATCCTTTATTAAAAGAATAATTAATAAGATCTGCAGCAACTCTTCCGCTCTGAAAGGAATCTTGTCCGGTATAATTTATTCTTTTCGAAGGCTTAAGATCAGAATCGATGAAAGAATAAGGAATACCTGCATCTTCAAGTTTATTAATGAAAATTTGGGACTGATTATAAAGTATCGGTGCAAGTAAAACTGCATCTGGTTTTATTTTCAGTAATTCTTCTGCCTTAGAATTAAAATGTTTTTTATCAAACTGATGAAAGAGAAATTCCTTTAACTCAACATTATATGCTGAAAGATTCATAATTGCTTTTTTAACTCCAATTAAAGGTTCCTGCCAATAAAAATCGTGACCTTCAGGTAAAGGTAATATAACTGAAATTACAAAACTTTTTCCTTTTGCTAATGTTCTGGCAAAAATATTAGGTTTATAATTGAGCTCATCAATTATTTTCAAAACTCTAGTCCTGGTTTTCTTTGAAACTTCAGCTCTGTTATGAATAACTCTGTCGACAGTGCCTTCAGAAACACCTGCTTTTTCAGCAATATCGCTTATTCTTATCTTATTCTTTTCCACTATCTAACAAAAATAGTATTTTATTCCGTGTGCGCACACGGTAATTCATTATTTTTTTATAAATTTATCTTTTTTTACAATCTTTTATAATAAACTTCGGTGTTAGATAAATATTCATTTGGGATAGGCGACAGGTTTTCTTTACAGGGAAAAGCACAGTTAGAAGCTTTCAAAAAAGCCGAAAAAAATGGTTTAATAATCACACCTGTCTGGAACAAATCTAACCGTGAACATCAAAATATCAGATCTGAACCGGGAGATGTTAGAATTGAAGCAGATTCAGCAGTTATGGATCTTGGATGGGAGCATAATTATTTTGTCGATGCCGATCATATAAATATTGAAACAGTAGATAGGTATTTAGAAAGTTCTGATTTTTTTACAATTGATATTACTTCTTCAATATCAAAAGATCCCGGAAAAGAAGAATTAGAAATATTTATTAGAAACTGCAGAAAATTTACTGAAGAGTTTATCATTCCCGGAATATCCAAAAAGTATTTTGTCGACAGAAAATTCCTCAACAAAATTGGCACTAAATATATAACAGCGATTAAGGAAGCCCGGGAAGTTTATAAAATCATAAAAAAATATAAGAAAGAGGAGTATTTTGTAACTGAAATATCTATAGATGAAACTGAAAATGCACAAACACCTCTTGAATTATTTTTCATTTTAAAACTGATTAGCGACTTTAATATCCCTGTCCTGACAATCGCACCTAAATTCTCCGGACGGTTTAATAAAGGAGTTGATTATATTGGAAATATTAAGAATTTTTCCGAAGAGTTTGAAGAAAATCTTTTAGTTATTGATTATGCCATAAAAGAATTCGGATTGCCACATAATTTGAAATTAAGTATACATTCAGGATCTGATAAGTTTGGAATTTATCCTGAAATTGGCCGGATAATAAAAAAACACAACAAAGGGATACATGTAAAAACAGCCGGGACTACCTGGCTCGAGGAGGTATGTGGTTTGGCAGCTTCCGGAGATGAGGCTCTTGATATGGTCAAGAAAATATATTTATCGGCACTTGACCGTATAGATGAATTAACCGGGCCATACTCGGATGTGATAAGTATTGATTACAATCTGTTACCCACAAAAAATGAAATTAATAAATGGACTTCTATTCAGTTTTTAAATGCACTGCAACATGATACAGAACATCCGGAATACAATTTAAATTTCAGGCAGCTTATTCATGTATCATATAAAATAGCGGCAGAGATGGGGGATGAATTTTATGATCAGTTAAGGAAAAATGATGAGATAATAGGTAAATTTGTTACAAATAATATATACAACAGGCATTTTAAGAGGCTGTTTGGGGTTTGAGGTCTGGTGTATGGGTTCTGGGGTATGGGTTCTGGGGTATGGGTTCTGAGGTATGGGGTCTGAGGTATGGGGTCTGAGGTATGGGGTATGAGGTGTGGGTTCTGGGGTATGAGGTCTGAGGTGTGAGTTTTGAATAGTTAAGCGATTAAACAATAAAAAAAAGCTGTATGAAAAATTTCATTCATGAGAATTTCCTTCTGGAGAACAAAACTGCAGAAAAATTATATCACGACTTTGCTAAATCAATGCCGATAATAGATTATCACTGTCATTTATCGCCTCAGGATATTTCAATTAACAGGAAGTTTGAAAATTTGACCAGAATCTGGCTTGATGGCGATCATTATAAATGGAGGCTGATGCGTGCAAATGGTGTAACAGAAGAATATTGTACCGGTAATAAGGATGATTACTCAAAATTTCTGAAGTGGGCAGAAACTCTTCCATTTACTTTAAGAAACCCAATATATCATTGGGCTCACATGGAGTTAAATAATCCGTTTAATATAAACGACCTCCTGAACAAGGAGAATGCAAAAGAAGTTTATGAACATTGTAATAGTTTACTTACTCAGGATGATTATTCTTTTTGCAGCCTTCTGGAAAAATGGAATGTTGAAAGTTTATGTACAACAGATGACCCAATCGACAGTCTGGAATATCATAAAACCATAAAGGATAACAACATAAAAACTAAAGTTCTGCCTGCCTGGCGGCCAGACAAAGCCATGGCGGTTGAAAACCTGGCAACATATAATAATTATATTAATTCGCTGGAAGCTGCTTCAGATATGTCGGTTAATAATTACTCCGACCTAATCGGAGCTTTAACCAGGCGCCACGATTTTTTCCATCAAAATGGCTGCAGGTTGTCTGATCATGGATTGGAAACATTTTATTCTGAGAATTATACAGAAAATGAGCTAAAAAATATATTTAATAAAATACGGTCAGCAAAAGAACTATCTGAAGAAGAAATTCTAAAATTCCGGTCAGGAATGCTTGTATTTTTCGCTGAAATGGATCATGCAAAGGGATGGGTTCAGCAATTCCATATCGGCCCTCTCAGAAACAATAATACCCGGATGATGGAACAAGTAGGACCGGATACTGGATTTGATTCAATTGGCGATTTTGAGATAGCCAGGCCAATGTCCGGATTTTTTGCCGGGCTCGATAAAAACAACAAACTTTGCAAAACAATTATTTACAACCTTAATCCGAAAGACAACGAAGTAATAGCATCAATGGCCGGGAATTTCCAGGATGGAAGTTATCCGGGCAAAATACAATGGGGATCGGCATGGTGGTTTCTTGATCAAAAGGATGGAATGGAAAAACAGATAAACACTTTATCTAATTTCGGATTGTTAAGTCGTTTCGTTGGCATGTTAACTGACTCAAGATCAGTTCTTTCTTATTCACGACATGAATATTTCAGAAGAATACTATGTAATATGATAGGAACTGATGTTGAAAAAGGTTTGCTTCCTGCTGATATTGAACTTCTTGGAGATATAGTGAAAAACATTTCGTATTTTAACGCAAAAAAGTATTTTGACTTCGGATAATTTTGAATCCGGTAAGGTTCAAATTTCAATATTAATAACAGACAAATAATATATAACAAAATGGCAAAATTTTCCAGAATAGATGTATTATCCGGGATGTTAGAAACAGGGATGATTCCAGTATTTTATAATAAGGATATTGATATAAACAAACAAGTAGTTAAAGCTTGTTATGATGGAGGTGTCAGAGTATTTGAATTTACAAATCGGGGTGATTTCGCTCATCAGGTTTTTGAAAAGCTTGTAAAATATGCAGAAGAGGAATTGCCTGAGCTGATCTTAGGAACAGGTTCTGTGGTTGACGCGCCAACTGCAGCAATATATATACAGAATGCATCAAATTTTATAGTATCGCCTGTTCTAAATAAAGACATGGCAAAAGTATGCAATAGAAGAAAAATTGCATGGATACCGGGATGTGGATCATTAAGTGAAATTTCTTATGCCGAGGAACTTGGAGCAGAGATAGTTAAAATTTTTCCAGCAGACCAGCTTGGCGGGCCACAATTTGTAAAATCAATAAAAGCACCCTGTCCCTGGACAAGCATAATGCCAGCCGGTGGGGTTGATACTTCTGAAAAAAATCTAAAAAATTGGTTTTCAGCCGGAGTAAGCTGTGTAGGAATAGGATCAAAACTTATTACTAAAGAAATTATTGATAATAAAAACTATGAAATTTTAACCTCAACAGTTAAAAAAACCATGGAATTGATTAAAAAGTTAAAGCAGAAGTGAAGCCTTAGACTGAAAAATATGCATTGATTTGTCTGAGAAATAATTGAAATAGAAAACCTCTGGTAAAAAGGATCCAGTTTTAATGTAATAAGAATTGGTGATGCCATAATAATTTCAGGTCATAGAGTTATGACCGGGAAATGTCGATAGTAAAATTAGGGGTAATTTTTGTAATTTACAATGACTTGCAGTTAATTAATATACAAATTTTAATTCTTGTAATCTTGGATCTTCCACAAGTTCTTTTCTAGAATCGTAATCAATCATAAGGCTATCGCGAATAACATATGACCTGCTTGAAAATAGCCCCAATCCATTTATAATATTTGTATAATCCGGGGATATATTATAATCGTGAATTTCCTCTTGATAACTAATATAATTCAGATAATGTCCATCTCCTTTGTATAGTGTTAATTTAATTTCCCCAAATCTTCTATTAATAACATTTGGGTCAATATCAATGTCAGATATAATTTCATTAATGATATTTTCCTTAGTAATTTTAATGTATTTATCAAATCCATCCACCGTATATCCCCTTTTTACAAAACATATCTCTCTTATTTTTTGGCCCAAATCTGCAATTTTTTCAATAATATTTATTTTAATCTTAGTTTCTCTATAATAATTCCAGGCCCAATCCTCGGATAATTCAATTTTCCAGGGTAATTCTTCTGTAATTGAAATCGTTTGTCCATTATATTTCGGATAAACAAGTAATTCATCTCCTACGCTTAAAACAATTATTTTCGCAGAAACAAGAGGTAATCCTGGAATTTCAACGAATAATTCTATTTTCCAAATGTCTGGTATTGTTTCATTAGTTTGATAAATAATATGATCAGGATTTGAAAAGGTTCCTGGCTTTTTGTCATGTAATAGTTTTTTTTCAAGATAAACCCGTTGTTTGGTTTCATCCCAATCATACTCGAAGTAAACCTCTGCATCCTGGAAGAATAAGGAATCCAATATCTTAGCCATCTTTAGTGGGTCTTTATTACCACAAAAGGTTTTTGTTAAAATTACCTGATGAACACTATCTTGTCTGGCAAATAAACAATATACAACAGGAATTGGTTGATGATCAGATCCCATATCAATATGCTCTTCACATGCGAATAATAAGGCCATTAAGATCAGAATACAATATTTGTTCCATTTCATAATATAAAAATACAATATCTGGTTAAAAGTTAATAGTTAAATTAATAATAGGGCTGGAAAAAAATCCAGTCCTATTTTAACTATTATGGCATATCTGGTCCTATAATTTCTCCCGTATTAACTCGAAACTCATTAACTGCACTTCCAATTCCACCATTTCTCGTATTATTATAATAATCCATATAAATATTACCATCGACTTCTTGACTCTCTTGATTTATCTTATATCGAATTCTTGCATATGTATATGTTTGATATTCTGCTAACCAACCCATATTAAAATAATTTACATCTAGTGAATCCTTACTCGGATATACCCAGCCATAAGAAATTCCTCCATATTCAGAATTATAATCACTTATCATATAAACTTTTACATCTAGGGAGTAAAAACCATCATGATTAGTTACCTTTAACATAGTTTTATCCGGTGCAAAACTTGCACCCATATTAGGATTATATACTTCTGACTTTCCAGAATATGATGGAGATAGCATAATACCAACTCCTATTAAGGCAATAATACCTATAATTGAAATTATTTTTTTCATTTTATTTGATTTAATTTTTATTAAAAAATTATTATTCTTTTATTTAACATTCCAACCCAAGACGCAACATTTTATGCCAGGCACAATGGTTGGTGATGTGCCTGATATTTTCCTGTTATTTTCCCCAACCAACTCCTTACAGTTTTCCCAACCCTTTGAGTAAAACCTTAGAAAATAGTGCATAGGAAATTTTGCAACCAGGTATGCCAGCAAAGTATTAAAGTCGTCTTTTCTTGGGAATTCCATTACCGGTTCTTCACAGCTGTAGTATGAACGTAAAAACCTCTGGTAAAAAGAATCCAGTTTTAATGTAATAAGAATTGGTGATGCCATAATAATTTCAGGTCATAGAGTTATGACCGGGAAATGTCGATAGTAAAATTAGTGGTAATTATTATAATATACAACGACTTGGTATGAATTAATATACAAATTTTAATTCTTGTAATCTGGGATCCTTTACCAGCTCTTTTCTTGAGTAGTAATCAATTTGAAGACTATCAATAATAATATATTCCCAGCTTGAGAAAAGGCCAATACCGTTTGTAATATTTGTATATGTTGGAATTCTATCATAATAGTTATCTAGTTCATCTTTTTTTGATGTAATATATTTGGTAAAACCAGGGCCCGCTCCAGAAAATTTCAACTTAATTTTACCAAATTTTCTATATGTAACATTTGAATTCTTTTCAATACTGGAATATGTTTCACCTATAAGCAGATTCCAAGATATAGCAATGTAATTGGGTTGACCCGTATACGGAATTCTATCTTTAAAGAAACAAATTTTAATAACTTTCTGGTCACTATTATTATATTCTTCAATAATATCTATTTCTATTTCGGCAGCTCTATAACCATTCCAGACCGAACCGTAATCTTTTTCTACTTTTATTTTCCAAGAGTTTTCTTCTGAAATCGCAATTTGCGAACCATTAGAAATATTTGCAAGTGTATACCAAAATGGTTTCCACATAACAATATTCGAAGAGGCCAAGGGTAATCCAGGTACATCAACATATAATCCTATATGACGTACATAAGGTATCAATTCAGCAGTTTGAAATACTATATGATCGGGATTAGAAAAAAACCCTGGTTCTTTGTCATATAACAGTTTTTTTTCTAGATATATTCTCTTACTTTCTTCCTCCCATTCATACTCAAAATATACTTCAGCTTCCTTAAAATATAAAGAATCGAATATTTTAGCCATTTTTTGAGGATTTTCATTTCCGTTAATAGTTTTTGTTAAAACAACCTGATGAATGCTATCTTGCTGGGCAAATAAACAATAGACTACCGGAAGAGGTTGATTCTTGTCAGCCCCCATATCAAGTTCTTCTTCACATGCCACGAAAAAAACCATCAATAACAGAATATAAGATTTATATTTTTTCAATGTTCAAAATTTCTGTTAATTCATTTCATGAATTCCTTTATTACAATTTATAGAATATCTTCATAACAAATATCTTAATGGACCGGAGATTAGTCCGGTCCATAAATTAAATAATTATTTCTCAGGATCAGCAGGAGGTTCACATATCGACAAAGGCACTCTAAATTCATAAACTGCACTACCGACACCACCAGATTTAGTACACAGATAAGAACTCATATATAAATTTATACTCTCCACTGCATCGTTAAAATTAACCCTATAATCTATTCTACAAAAAGTAGAATATTGAAATTCAGCCAATACTGGCATTTCAAAATAAGTGGTTCCCGCTGTTAAACTTGGAAATAAATATCCTGAGGAAATACCATAATCTTCAGAATTGTAGTCATACATAAGATGAACCCTAACTCTCAGGTAATCATATGTTTTATCAGTTATAACTTTTAATTGAGTTTTGTCAGGTGCAAACATACTTGCACCCATATTAGGATTATATACTTCTGTCTTTCCAGATGAAGATGAAGTTAGTAATATTCCAGCTCCTATTAAAGCAAAAATACTTATAATTGAAATTATTTTTTTCATTTTATTTGATTTAATTTTTATTCAAAAAAAATTATTCTTTAATTTAACACTCCAACCTTACACACGGAATTCTTTATGCCAGGCACAATGGTTGGCGATGTGCCTGGCATTTTTTATGAATTTAAATTGATATGCCATTGTTAATTTTTTGGTTTATCATAATTATAAATCATATATACTTAATTACAAATCAAGCATACATAAACAATCATTAAACGATATCCCAATTCCCCTTAAAGATTTAATCGATTAGTTTGTTTTTCAGTTATTTATAAATATACATTAAATAATTTAAATATCCATATATAATTGTCAGATATGATGAACGGTACTTTTTATTGCTTGAACAGCTGTTATTATTGATTGTTGGGTATGTTTATCTGATTTAACGTTATTTTAAACTCATAAGGTTTTATATGTTATAAAACATATTATTGATATTTTCCTGTTATTTTCCCCAACCAACTCCTTCCAGTTCTCCCAACCCTCTGAGTAAAACCCCAGAAAAAAGTGTAACCTTGTATCTCTGTAACTTTGCCTACTTAATTAACTCATTATCACTATATGTTTTAATGTTTTATTTTGATAAGGTAAATCTAAAGGGCTGTAAGGAGTTCATCTGTTTGTAAATTTTATGTTTTGACCAGTTATTTTTCATGCCATAAAAGCATAAATTATTGGAAATAAATTAATACAACAGTTTTACAGGATAAAATTAGGAGGTGAATCAATGAGAAAAAAAAGAAATAATATTACAAAATAAATTACGTATTTTTGAATCAAACAATAACTTAAAAAATGAAGAACAAACCAGAAAGTAAAGTAATGAATGAAACAAATCAAAGACGTGATTTCATAAAAAAAGGTTTAATAACAATTGGTGGTCTCTCCATATTACCTGGTAATGTGATCTTTGCCGGAGATAAATTATGGAATAAAGAGACACTATCGCATGAAAGAACTTCATACCTGCCAGGCGAAAAGGTTAATCTGGCCTGTGTTGGTATTGGCCATAGAGGTGGCGATATCATAAAAGCATTACACGAAACAGGTTTAGCAAATATTGTTGCACTCTGCGATGTGGATATGGGTGGTGAGCATACACTGGAAATTATGAAAATGTTTCCAGATGTTCCACGATTTCATGATTTCAGGAAAATGTTTGATAAAATGGGGAATAAAATAGAGGCTGTGAGTGTTGGCACACCAGATTTCTCACATTTTCCAATTTGCATGCTAGCCATGTCATTAGGTAAACATGTATATGTAGAAAAACCCATGGCCAGAACCTTTAACGAGATAGATCTGATGATGGCTGCCGCAAAAAAATATAATGTGGTCACTCAAATGGGTAATCAGGGACATTCAGGAGCCAATTATTTCCAGTTTAAAGCATGGAAAGAAGCAGGAATAATAAAAGATGTTACTGCAATAACTGCTCATATGAATAATTCACGCCGCTGGCATGCTTTTGATCCTTTGATCACAAAGTTTCCTGATAAAGAGCGCAAACCAAAAACAATGGATTGGGACACATGGCTTAATACTGCTCAATATCACGATTACAATAAGGATTATCACCACGGCCAATGGCGCTGCTGGTACGATTTTGGTATGGGAGCACTAGGTGATTGGGGCGCACACATTATGGATACAGCCCATGAATTTCTGAATCTGGGTTTACCATATGAAATTAACCCGCTTCTGCTCGAAGGCCACAATTCATTTTTCTTTCCATTCTCATCTACGCTTGTATTCAAATTCCCTGAGCGGGGCAATATGCCACCTGTTGATATCACCTGGTACGATGGATTAGATAATATTCCCCCTGTACCAAAAGGATATGGGGTTGCAGAAATAGATCCGAATATCCCGCCTCCAAGTCAAAAGGAACTACAACCTGCCAAATTAAATCCCGGGAAAATTATTTATAGCAAGAATTTAACTTTTAAAGGAGGAACCCATAGTGGCACCTTGTCGATCATTCCTGAAAAGAAAGCAGAGAATATGAAATCAATTTTGCCGGAAGTCCCCGAAAGTCCGTCAAATCATTTTAAAAATTTCCTTTTAGGATGTAAGGGTGAGGAGAAATGCCGCTCTTCATTTGATATAGCAGGGCCATTGAGTCAGGTCTTTACATTAGGTGTGGCAGCACAACGATTGAGCAGCAAGTTGATTTTCGACCGGAAAACCAGACAAATTACCAACCATGAATTTGCTAATCGCATGCTTGTTGGCACACCACCACGCAAAGGCTGGGAAGAGTTTTATAAGCTTTAAATAAACAACATGGAAAATTCAAGAAGAAGCTTTTTAAAATCAGTAAGTATGCTGACAGCTGCTGCTGCCTTACCTTTAAGCTCTTTTTCTTTTGGTTTGGCAAATAAAAAGCTAAGAATAGCATTAATTGGTACGGGAATTAGAGGCACCAGTTTTTGGGGCAAACGTTTAATAGAAGAGTATTCTGAAATATTGGAATTTGTAGGGCTTTGCGATAATAATCCGGGCAGGTTAGCTTACGGAAAAAAATATATTGGAGCCAATTGCCCCACTTTCTCAGATTTTGAAAAGATGGTGCAGGAAACAAATCCGGACCTGATAATTGTTACTACAAAAGATTCCATTCACCACGAATTTATAATAAAAGGTTTAGAAATGGGCTGTGATGTGCTTACTGAAAAACCTCTGACCATTGATGAATATAAATGCCAGGCTATTCTTGATGCTGAACGTAAATCAAAGAAAAAACTTATTGTAGGTTTTAACTATAGATGGGGTCCTTATGTTACACAAGTTAAAGAATTATTACAAAATAATGCCGTTGGAAAAATCACTTCAGTAGATTTCCACTGGTATCTAAATACCTATCATGGCGCATCCTATTTCAGAAGATGGCATGGATTGAGACAGGAAGGTGGAACACTCTGGATTCATAAGGCAACACATCATTTTGACTTGTTAAACTGGTGGATAGATTCCGACCCGGTTGAAGTATTTGCATACGGTGATTTGGAAGTTTATGGTTCAAATAGTTTGTTTAGAGGTGAAAATTGCAGAGTTTGTGAATTAAAAGATAAGTGCAAATTCCATTTTGATATTACCAAAGATAAACGATTAATGGACTTGTACGTTAATAACGAAAACTACGATGGTTATATTCGTGATAACTGTTTGTTCCGTCACGAAATAAATATTTACGATAAAATGTCTGCACAAATAAAATATGCAAATAATGCAGTTGTCAATTACTCATTAACCACTTATTCGCCGTTCGAAGGCTATAGGGTGGCGTTTAATGGCACTGATGGAAGAATAGAAGCATGGCTTGATATTCCTTATAGAAAGAATGAGAACATCGATCAGGAAGGCTTACACAAGGCAGAGATGAATCAGGATGATGATTTGATGGCACACCAGCCAATAATTATTCATAAGCTGTGGGAAAATTTTGAAACCCAAATGGTAAGCTATGATAGAAAAGGCCATAGTGGAGGTGATAAGCGACTGCAGGACAAGGTTTTCGTTAATCCTGACAAAGCAGATGAATTTGACAGAGCAGCTGGTTCGCGCGATGGTGCAATGTCCATTTTAATTGGCACTGCAGCACGGAAAAGTATCGAATCTGGCAATCCGATAAGAATAGAGGAATTAACTACACTTGTCCCCAGGGTAAAAAGACTGATCTAGTTATAATAACAGAATTCAGAAGACTAAACTCTTTAAATAAGCTGCCGGGCTATCTTTTGCCTGTTGGGTATAAATATTTCTTAGCTGCAAATAAGATTGATTATTTCTTTTGCTGAAGGCGGACAACCCGGGACATTTTTGTTGAAAGCTGAAGTACAGGCACCTATTCCTATACCATTTTCAGATTTATTCTTAAAAGCCTGTCCAACATAAATTTTTTCATCAATATTATTCAATCTGCCATCTTCTTTTAAACGTGTAAGTGCATGCATCAATCCACCATAACAGGCAGAACATGCATTTTCTGCCACAACACGCTGAGGAAAGGAAATGATTTTTGTTTCAACATCAGGTACATCAGCACCGGAATTAAGTTCATTAATTGTAGCTTTTTGAAGATCTGTTGATCCTACACCGATTTCATATGCAATTTTTATGTGTTCCATATCCGACAATGGGATACCCATAAGTTCCGATACGTATGTGTCGACCAGCACAGGATCTTTACCAACAATAATTCTGTTTGTATTAACCGGATTACCACCTATCTCAGAGCTCAAATCACCAATAATACCATCAACAATTATCAGGTCTGATCTAACTATTTTATTCAAATATGCAACAGGTTTATGCAATCCTATATTATGAAATCTTCTCTTTTCCCTGTCGGAAATACATCCCTTATGGTTTTTTAGTGCACAAGTCATAATAGTTTGACCATGGGCTTTAAGAACCGGCATATTTATCATATAATCAACCTCAAGAGCTTTAGAGCAAACTGATATTTCAAGTCCTTCAACATTAAAGCTTTTAGTTTTATCTTGTTGAAGGTCAAATAAAGGAACTTTATACTTTTCAGATAATTTATTGTAACCACAAACATCGAATGCCTTTTTAGTACTTGCACCGTGCCATGCACCTTCAAGAATAATTATATTATTAAAACCATTTGACTGTAAATATTCAATTACACCTGCAACTATCTCCGGATCAGTAGTAGCTCCAGAGTCTGAAGGTTTTGGAGTAACAAGATTTGGTTTAATGCCTATTAAAGGATTCCCGGAAATTTCTGATGTTATATTAATTTTTTCAAGCAATTCGGTAATCATAGCTTTACCATCCTCACCATACATCAGATATATTTCATTTTTTTCCATCAGAACTAATTGACTTTATTTTTCACATTACCATGAATAAAGGCTTCTACATTATTAATCACTTTATTAATAAGCCTTTTCCTCGAATCCATAGTTGCCCATGAATAATGTGGAGTAATAAAACAATTTTTAGCTCTGAACAATGGATTTTCCTCTGAAGGCGGTTCCTGATCGAGAACATCCAGTCCGGCACCACCTATAATACCACTATTTAATGCTTTCACAAGTGCTGGTTCATCAATAAGCGGCCCCCTGCTTGTATTAATAAGAAAAGCATCATTTTTCATCATTTCTAAACTTTTCTCATTAATAATATGCTTTGTATTTTCTGTAAGTGGACAATGCAGACTTATTACTGTGCTACTTTTAAAAAGCTCTTCCAGAGAACACATTTTACAATCATCAGGTATTTTTTCAGGAGCAGGTTCAGTAAAAAAAATAACATTCATCCCAAAGGCATTTGAAATTTCGGCTACCTTTTGTCCTATTCTTCCAAAGCCAATTATACCCATAGTTTTTCCGGCCAGCTCAATTAAAGGAAAATTTTGATATGTAAAATCCTTAATTGACGACCAGTCTCCTTCTGAAACCGTAAGAGAATGTTCATATACATGATGAGTAAGATTTAAAAGATGGGCAAAAACCGTTTGTGCAACCGAATCAGTTCCATAAGCCGGTACATTTGTTACTACAATATTTCTTTTTGAAGCAGCATTAATATCCACAACATCATAACCGGTTGATAATAAGCCTACATATTTTACTTCAGGAAGTTTTTCAAAAAAATTCTTGTTAAGTACAGTTTTATTTGTCAGAATTATTTCTGCATTTATGCATCTTTCATAAAGCTGTTCCGTAGAAGTTCTGTCATAAATATAACATTCGCCTAATTTTTCAAGTTCACTCCAGCTCAAATCGCCCGGATTTGTAGTATATGCATCAAGCACAACAATCTTCATAAGTATTAAATTTATCTATTTGACAATTATTAAACTAAATATTCGACAAGCAAAAGAATCTCTCACTCTACAAGTACTCTCATGAAGAGTTCAGACATAAAATCTAACTTAAACTCACAATCTTACTGAGTTTTGTCAGGTTTTTTGCTTTCATTTTATTATCTTTATATTCTTTGCGCCTGTTGGTTTTTTATATCCTTTATTCAATAAATGAATAATAAAAATAAGCAATTCTAAGTAGACAATTATATTAAATGACAATTTTTAGCAGACTTGATAATGTTGCAATTAGTGTAAGGGCCCGTCACCTTCTTAGTTTTTTGTTAAATGAGAATCCAAAACTTGAAGATATTATGAGGTCTTCAAGCAACATAACAGAAGCGATTATGGATGTCAGGGCATGGGCATTGGAAGAACTTAAAAAAAACCCTGCTGCTTTTAAATATTACAAGAATGAAAAAAGTAGCAGAAGAAGTTTTAATAAACTGGAATGGAAAGATTATGCAGCCATAAGAATACTTGATTATATCGATAATGCAGGGAGGGTGTTTAAAGATCAGAATTTGAGAGGAGCAAGAATTCTTTCAAATCCTTTTACGCTCATTTGGCTTGCAACAAACAGAGGAACAGGAGGAGCTAAGCCTGAATTCTTTGAAGATACCTTACATCTTTTTCGTCAATTTACCGGAAAGAATGAAAGAAAATTACCATCTAAAGAAAAAATAGTTGAATGGATGGAAAGGCATCCTTCAGGGCTCGATCCCAGAGTAATAAAATTACGTGAAGAAAATAAGGATAGAATAATTAATACAATTATTGAATTAATAGATAAGGGAGAATATAATGATTCACGTTATTATTTTGAAAAAGGGCTGTCGAGAGAGCAGAAATTTGTTAAAGTATTAGCATGGTGGGATGACAGAATATTTCATCTGAGATTTGCTGTCAGGAATCCGGCTGCATTAAACGAAATGTTAGGATATTCGCTCGACCCTGATATTATGAGGATACTTAGAAGAGCTCACAAGTCGGGTATCCCATTTTTTATAAATCCATATTATCTTTCTCTGTTGCTCGTTAAAGTCCCCGGCTTTGCAATTGGTGCAGACACGGCAATCAGAGATTATATAATTTATAGTAAACAATTAATTAAAGAATACGGCAATATAGTTGCATGGGAAAAAGAAGATATTGTCGAACCGGGAAAACCAAATGCCGCAGGATGGATTTTACCTCTTCAAAGAAATATACACAGAAGATATCCACACGTGGCTATTCTCATTCCCAGTACAGTTGGCAGGGCATGTGGAGGATTATGTACTTCATGCCAGAGGATGTATGATTTCCAGAACGGACACCTGAATTTTGATCTTGAAAAACTCAGGCCTAAAGAATCCTGGAACAATAAGCTTGTCAAATTAATGGATTATTTTGAAAATGATTCACAACTGAGAGATATCCTTATCACAGGTGGCGATGCTCTGATGAGTTCCGACAAATCTCTGCAAAAAATATTTGATGCTATTTGTGAAATGGCAGAGAGAAAAGTTCAGGCTAACAAAAAAAGAAAAGATGGTGACAAATATGCTGAAATAGTAAGAATCCGGCTTGGAACACGATTACCTGTATATTTGCCTCAGAGAATAACCAAAGAGCTTATCAAAATTTTAAGGAATTTCAAAGAAAGAGCATCAAAAATAGGGATAAAACAATTTGTTATTCAAACTCATTTCGAAACTGCAATGGAAATCACTCCCGAATCTAGGGAGGCCATCGGAAGATTTATTTCAGCCGGTTGGATAGTTGTTAACCAGAATGTTTTTACTACGGGAGCTTCCAGAAGAGGGCATTCAAATAAATTAAGAAAAGTTCTAAATGAAATTGGGGTTTTAACATATTATACCTTTACTGTTAAAGGATACAGGGAAAATAACCAGAATTTTGCAACCAATGGAAGAGCTGTCCAGGAACAGATCGAAGAAAAGGTATTAGGTAAGATCCCCAAACAATATTACAATGAACTCAAAGAATTATACGAAGATCCAAGCTCAATTCAGGAAAATATAAAAAAACTTAAAGAAAAAGCCAGATTGCCTTTTCTTGCTACTGACAGAAATGTGCTAAACCTTCCCGGTGTTGGTAAGAGCCTTACTTACAGGGTTATAGGAATTACCCGTAATGGCCGAAGAATCTTAGAATTCGAATATGACTTAACAAGACATCACAGTCCGATAATCGATAAAATGGGAAAGTATGTAATTATTGAATCCAAATCTGTTAGTGATTATTTGAACCAGCTAATGATGGAAGGTGAAGATTTAGAAGACTATACTGATCTATACGGATATAGTCTTGGCTCTACAGAGCCCAGAATGCCCATTTATCAATATCCTGAATATGATTATAATGTAACAGAAAAATTCACCAACCTTGAGATACCTGAATAAACAATAAGGGATTATTAAACAATACATTGTCATAAGATTGTTTTTCAAGACAAATTTTACACTATCCAATCTTAATAATATGCGACATATTATTGCTCTTTTATTTATTTCTTTTCTCTTTGTTTTACCTGCAAATTCTCAGGACAAGACCATTCTTAAAGGAATTATTTATGATTCTGAAACAGGAGAATCTGTGCCTCTTGCTCATATTATTGATATTGAGAATGGTACAGGAACAGCCTCCGATTACTCCGGTGAATTTCAAATAATATTCACTGGTTTTCCTGTGGTTGTTGAGTTTACACATATAGCTTATAAAAGACAATCTATCAGGTTGAGAAATAAAAAAGACCTGGATAACAAGCTTAGCGATGATTTACTCGAAATTTATCTCAAACCCTTGCGGGTTAACATTAATGAGGTTGTTGTAAAAGGCCCTTTCAAAAAATTACTGGAAAGAGAACCATTTCATATTACTGATTTTTTAATTAGCAAGGATGAAATTTTTTTACTAGGAAATAGAAATAATAGCACATTAAAACCCGAATTACTTATTTCTAATTTGGAAGGAAAATTGTTAATGAACAAAAAGATTAAACCTAAAAGAAATATTTTTGGAGAAGCAGGAGTCAATTCCCTTCAACAACCACTTGTTGTTCCACGTTTGTTCAAAGACTGTTTGGGAAATATTCATCTTGTCCAAAAAGACTCATGTTTTCAAATATATTTTGATGGTTTAGCTATACAATTTTTATATGGATCTCGTTTGGGGCAATTTAATGAATATTTATTACCTGCACGTGTTTCAATTGACAATACAATTTTCTTCGAAGATATTTCAAAAAACGGCCAATACAGAACTTATTTTTCAATTACAAAAAATGATTCTGTCCAAAACCTGATGAGTGAGGTTGGTGATAGAAATATGGAAGCAAAAGTTAAAAGCATAAGGAAAATTTTAGCTGAAGCATACAGGAATGATAACAGGGATTTATATTTTAAATTAGAGTTTGAATTATTAGCCTGGTATAAACCAGTTTATTCTTATATGACCAATTATAATGATTCAGTTATCTTAATAAATTTCTTCAAAGAAAGAATTGAATATTTCAATAAAAATGGAATTTTTGAAAGAGAAGTACCAATTAGCTTTCATTTAGATGATGATTGGGAAAAATATATTATTAAAGATGAAATAAATCAAAAAATATATAATGTTTATAAGGAGAAGAATTTTCACTTATATCTCAAAGAAATAGACGTACAAACCGGCAAACCTGTAAGAACAATCCACATACCAGACCTTCAGCATATTGAAAAACTTCAGGTTCACAACAATACTGTATATTTCCTATATCAACCTTTAAGTGCTGAGGTTAGGAAAAAGTTGTACACAATGAAGATATAATTAATTGAAAATTGAAAATTGAAAATTGAAAATTAAAATTAGCAATTGCAGATAATAACTTTAAGCTATTTCTAATAATCTTTTTGATTTACAGATTTTTTCCAGAGCCTTAAGTAATTCAGGAATTTCAACAGTAATAGACACATTATCGATAAGCCACTGGAGGTTTTTTAATGCATAGGGAATACTCTCCAGAAATCGCGGTTTCTTCTCATAAAAACCACGAAACCCAAATGCTCCCATTGCCTGCATTATTCTTATCAATACATATGGATAATAATACTTTTTAAAATCTTTTGTATCAATATTAAAATCCTCATTTAGCCGGCTTATGTAATAATCAAGCAGGCTATTCTTTAATTCAGCAGGGAAGTCAGCCTTAGCATCAAATAAGAAGGATGCAGGATCGTACTGAAGAGCTCCTTTTCTACCGCCCTGATAATCGATAAAATATGGCTTGTTTTTATATATAATTATATTGCTCGACTGAAAATCGCGAAACAAAAAATAATCCTGTGGTACTTCAAGAAGAAAATCTATTAATGTATAAAAATCATCTTCCAGGCCTTGTTCATCAAATGATATCCTGGCCAATTTCAGAAAATAATATTTAAAATAATTCAGATCCCATAACATCGATTGCCTGTCGAACTTTTCCCGCGGGTAAGCTACAGAATAATCCAGGCCCTTATGTCCCATTATCTGGAATTTGGGGAGCTCGGATAAAACCTGCTTAAAAATACCAATAAGATTCTTATCGAAGCCTTTCTCTCTGCCTTGTAGAATTATAGAAAAAAGTCCTGTGCCTCCCAGGTCCTCCTGAAGATATGTTTTTTTATCTTCCGATATGGTAAATAGTTCAGGCACATTAAGTCCCAATGAAAAAAAATGCTCTGAATAATTCAGAAAAGCTATATTTTCTTTAACATCTGAATTGTATACACCAATATAAGATTGATTTTCACCGTGTAATCGGAAATATTGACGATATGATCCTGAAGGAGGTATTTCAGTAATATTTACCAACTTTTGTGATGTGCATTTTTTAAAAAGCGCACTAAGATCTTCTTTGATATTTTTTTCCAATACTGAAGATTATTTCGCAAAACTTACTGCTCTGGTTTCTCGTATAACTGTTATTTTCACCTGTCCGGGATAGGTCATTTCATCCTGTATCTTCTTTGCAATATCATAAGAAAGTGTTTCAGCCTCTTTATCAGATATTTTATCCGATCCTACAATTACTCTGAGTTCTCTTCCTGCCTGAATTGCATAAGTTTTTAATACTCCCGGATGCGATAAGGCAAGTGATTCGAGTTCTTTTAATCTCTTAATATAAGAATCAACTACTTCTCTTCTAGCTCCCGGACGTGCTCCTGAAATGGCATCACAAACCTGAATAATAGGGCTTATCAAACTCGTCATTTCTGTCTCGTCATGATGAGCTCCTATAGCATTACATACTTCAGCTTTTTCCTTACATTTCTCAGCCAGTTTCATTCCAAATAATGCGTGTGGTGTTTCCGGTTCATCGTCGGGCACCTTACCAATATCGTGTAATAAACCAGCTCTTTTAGCAACCTTTGCATTCAATCCAAGTTCAGCAGCCATAATACCACAAAGGTTAGCTACCTCACGTGAGTGCTGTAACAAGTTCTGTCCATACGACGACCTGAACTTCATTTTTCCTATCAGACGTATTAATTCAGGATGAAGTCCGTGAATACCAAGATCAATTGCTGTTCGTTTTCCAACCTCAACAATTTCTTCTTCAATCTTTTTCTTGGTTTTGTTAACAATTTCCTCAATCCTTGCCGGATGGATTCTTCCATCGGCCACCAGTTGATGAAGAGACAATCGTGCAATTTCTCTTCTTACCGGATCAAATGCTGATAATATAATTGCTTCCGGGGTGTCATCTACAATTATTTCAACCCCGGTGGCGGCTTCGATAGCTCTTATATTTCGTCCTTCCCTGCCAATAATTCTACCCTTAATATCATCATTCTCAATATTGAAGACAGTCACAGAATTTTCAATTGCATCTTCAGTTGCAACTCTTTGTATTGTTTGGATCACAATTCTTTTGGCTTCTTTTGTAGCAGTCATCTTAGCCTCATCCATTATTTCATTAATGTATGACATTGCTTCGGTTTTCGCCTCAGATTTCATTGATTCTACCAATTGGTTTTTTGCTTCTTCAGATGATAGTCCTGAAATTTGTTCCAGTTGATCAAGTTGTTGTTTTCTGGATTTATCCAGTTCAAGAGTTTTATTTTCAACAACAGCCATCTGATTGGTAAGATTAGTGCGTATTGCCTCCACTTCTGTACTCTTTCTCTGGATTTCTTCCATACGTTGAGAAAGATTTGATTCTTTCTGGTTTAATCTATTTTCAGAGACTTGTATTCTGGAATCTTTCTCACTAATTATTTTCTCATGTTCAGTTTTTAGTTGTAAAAACTTTTCTTTAGCCTGAAGGATCTTATCCTTCTTTATCATTTCTGCTTCATTTTCTGCATCAGTAATAATACTAATGCTTTTTCTTTTCAAGGCCGATTTCAATAGGAAGGTAGCAATACCCCATCCTACTAAAAATGCTACGGCTATCAAAATTATGCTTAAAGTTAAGTCCATTGTTTGATATATATATTAATTATAAAAAACCCGTATTAGTCCTAAAATAAAAACCCCTGTATAAACATGGGTGGAGCCGCCTAATGCTTCGAACGTCCAATGTCTTCCTGAGAAGAATCTACCAAGGTAGATTAAGGCCTGCTCTAGACACTAATGAGCATAAGCTCCAAAGTGATAAGTGTTGAGTTTTATAAAAAACTTAGGAATAATACGGGCAAATATTATTTATGTTAAAGAACGTTTTTGCTCTTCCGAAAGAAATTCTTCCAACTCAGTATTCAAATCCTTCAGTTCAACAACCAAATTTGAAACATCTGTTTTTCCTTCAGATTCAAGGTACTTAATCACAAACTGTAATGCAGCCATCGCAAGAAAATCCTGAGAATCTTTATCCGCATAACTTTGTTTATATTGAAGAACCTTGTCATTAATCAACTTGGCAGCTCTTCTTACCTTTTCTTCTTCTCTT